>NZ_JBFSUR010000023.1:0-96826 GCF_041467535.1 Vibrio sp. 10N.247.311.47 | reverse complement strand
TGTATGAGCCTAGAAAGCCCCTCAAAATCAAACTAGCCTAAGTGCGTATTATGTATATTATGTTAAATGGTGTTTGGTATTTATAAGGCAGGTATCTTTGTGCGATGCCCTGCCTCTTGTTTATCTACCAAATCGATGTTCTATTTAACAGTAAGGCTATTTACCATAAAATACCTAATAAACATATTTCCTAATCTTCGATTAAGAATACGTTTATTAGACTTCAAGCATTAATCGATCAATTGCTTCTGTGATCTCTTTAGTTCTTACTGGCTTGGTCACGAAATCATTCATGCCGACATCTAAGCACGAACATTTGTCTTCTACTGATGTGTGTGCTGTTAGCGCAACGATTGGTGTTTTGATGTTTGCGTCTCTCATGTATTTGGTTGTGGTTAATCCATCCATGACCGGCATCGACACATCCATTAAGATAATGTCTATTGATTCGTTGCCTCTTTCAATAAAGCCAATCGCTTCTTCACCATTACTTGCGATGAAAACCTCGTGGCCTTGTCTTGTAAGGATTAACTTTATCACCATTTGATTCGTTGGATTGTCTTCGACAACTAACACTGAATAACGGCTTCTTAACTCTCGTGAAGATTCGTCTTCTTTGTTAGCCAGATTATTCGTAACTCTAGTAAGCACTGGCAACTGTACTTCGAATTTGGAGCCTTTTCCAGGCTCACTCTTTACCGATATGCGCCCGCGCATCAGTTCAACCAGTCTTTTAGTGATGGCCAAGCCTAAACCTGTGCCACCAAATCTACGTGTGATTGTGCTATCAGCTTGCACAAATGGACTGAACAGCGACGAAAGTTGTTGCGAGCTAATGCCAATCCCTGTGTCTTCCACCGTTATATAGAAAGAGCTCTGCTGGTACTTTATAGAAACATGGACATGCCCACGCTCAGTGAACTTAATCGCGTTACCGATCAAATTAAATAGGATCTGTGCCAAGCGACTTGGGTCGATGTAATGAAGTTCACCTTCAGGGATATCGCTAGTTACTGTTAGCGGCAAACCTTTATCGTCTGCTGTCTTCTTTTGTTCAGATAATACAAAAGTTACAGTGTCTCTTACGTTGCTCCATTGAGGAGCCAACGAGAAACACCCAGATTCAATCTTAGAAAAATCCAATACGTCACTGATAATTGCCAGCAATAGCTCAGATGATGTGCTCATATTAAGCAGTATAGACTGTTGTTCTTCGTTCAATGATGTGGATTTTAGGGTGTCTATTAGGCCAATTATGGCATTTAGCGGTGTTCTTAATTCATGACTCATCATCGCGAGGAATTCAGACTTGGCCTTGTTGGCTCTTTCTGCGTCTTTTCTTGCTGTGACAAGCTCTGCGGTACGTTCTCGAACGGTTGCTTCAAGCTTTTCTTTGTTCTCAATATCGAAAACAGCACGCTCTATCAACGGTCGAAAACGGTTTAGTGTGGCCTTAGTTTCAATACTAAAGTGCTTGGTATTCGAGTGGATAAAGATGATGACGGATTGTGTTAGTCCGCTATCGATACCAGTAATTAGAACAGAGTTGATTTGATCGAGGATAATGGGATGTAAGGAATTGAATTCACCCAGAGACTTGGGTTCAAAAAGGATGGCGCATTCTCCATTGATCACTCGAGATAACTTGCCACAATCACTCCAATTCATCTGTTCGAAGACTTTGTTATTGCTTAGCAGGGTTTTGAAACTGCCTTCGTTCCCTACCCTTGATACCACGATAAAGTCATCAAACTTAATGTATTTTTTGAGCACGAACTCGAGACTGGAGAATATCTCAGATATGTTACTTGCCTTACTGATCGCAGAGATGGTTGATAAGATCACCCTGTTCTCTTCAGCCAGCTTTCGCTCACGGGTTTTTAGTTTTTGCAGTTCAATACGTGCTTCTTGCAGCGCTTCTTGACCTTCAGAACCCATTACTTTTTCAACCTATAAAACGTTGCAGACGATACCATTAAATTCCCGTGTGCATTCTCGCCACCAGAGAGCCTGCCTTGTTCACCAAACGTAAATGGACATATGTATGGGAGCCCATTAAGTGCTTGATTTATTTGGTCACAAACCTCATCCATATCTTGTTTAAGGTTCAACATTGGGCCTGCACAAAAGATATTGATCGCCCCTAGTTTCTCTTCAAGATCCATGTCGTTGTAGTATGAGGAGTGAATGATATTCGCGGCGCGGCTAATCAACTGCTGCTTAGACCCTTGCATCAGGTAGATGGTGTCGCCTTCACTGATGTCTGTGAACAGCTCAATCCCATTACACTCCGTCTCTCTGATCGAATGAGACAATTTGAAATATGGGTAATCGTAAGAAGAGCCGACTTTCCTGCCTAATGGGTAGACTGACGACTTTTCGAATATGTAGCCATCATCACTGCCATCTAAGTGGAAATTAGTCCATTCGTTGTAAACGGTGACGGCTGGCCTGTGGTCTATCTCCAACAAAATTCGGTTTCTTACTTTGGTCACGGTGCCTGAATACCGCGTAGGCGTATGACCCGCGCTGAAAGAGGAATAGATGGACTGAGACGCAAACACTACCGTTAAAGACACACCATTTATAGACAGCGACTCTTCGGTGAAGATACTCCAATTTCCGGAAACCTGGTTGTCTGCAGCACTGCCACCAATAATTGGCACTTCAGTACCAAATTTCTTATCGATAGCCGCCATCACCTTTTCTTCGTTACCCGGTGTGGAATGCAGCAAGATAAGATCAGGAATTTCACCTTCTCGGTTGGCGTTCTTGAGTGCTTTGTCTATCGCGCTGAAGGTACTGCGGTCTATGGAGTCGCTGAAATGTTCGATTCCCGTACCATAGGCGTTGATCCCCGAGTCATGAATAATGAGGACGCCAATGACTGGACCAGAATGAAAACCAGTTTCGGTCATAATGCCGTGACAAGTAGTACAGCCATGTATGGGAGTGTTCGGGAGAGCATCTACGAAATATCTCTGCACAGCGAGTGTCGAATACTCTTCTGTGCAGTAGCAAATAAGACAAGCAATATCGTCAGGGTTTTCCACCCCGCTGAGCAACTCATCTACTGCGATTTTATCGTCTAGGGAGTAAGAGACTTTTGATAGAAATTTCATAGATTCTGGGTAACTTTATTAATGCTCTCTTTATAACACTTTAATGCATTGTGTTTCACTGATTTGGTACATGTTTCTATCAAAAGAACCGAGGTGTGCCCCAGTTTCTCTCTGTTACTCCTTAGAAAGGTTTACAGAAAACGTGCTCACCTGTTGTGGAAATGTAACCGTTATTGAGGAGGTCTTATCACTAGTTTGTAACAGCCAATTTGATGGTCCTTTTTCTTCCAGAATTCCGCTTTCATTATAGCTAATGATAAATTTGCCAGTTTTAGATGTTTCGATCGAATACCCTAGGTTATTGCTTAAAACTGAAACATTATGATTATCAATACGAAATTTACAAGGTTTTGAAACTATACAGTTTACTGTTTCGTTATTATCGTATGTTACTGTTCTCCAAGTAAATGCAGCTATTAAAATAACCAACATGACGATAATTTGAACAAGCCTGCCTTTTGTTAGCTTTTGTGCCGCCATTATAATCTTTACTCCTTGTTACAAAGTTCAAAGTTTTTAAATAAAAATCCAATTCCAGACCAAGCGTAAGGTTACTACTCTGTCATTGATTTGTTAATTCAAGTATAGTGTCGCGTTGAAAATGCCACTTTTTTTTAAAATCAGCAAGTGGAAATAAAGCCCTGAATAGGCTGAATTTCCTTTTCTAATTTGGGTGGCATTACGACGTGAGTCGTGTTGGAAGTAAAGTGTAGTAAATAAGAAATTGGAAGCATGCAAATGAGCCAAGAAAAGCAGCTTGAACAAAACTACAACTATACGGTCGTCCGTCAATTTACCCTAGTTACAATTTTGTGGGGTATTGTCGGTATGGGCGTTGGTGTTTTGATTGCCGCTCAATTAGTTTGGCCACAGCTAAACTTTGATACGCCGTGGTTGACGTACAGTCGTTTACGTCCCCTGCATACTAATGCGGTTATTTTTGCGTTCGGTACAAGTGCGCTGTTTGCAACATCATATTATGTTGTACAACGTACCTGTCAGACGCGTCTCTTTGGTGGCCCTCTCGTAGCCTTTACCTTTTGGGGTTGGCAAGCGATTATCCTGTCCGCTGCAATTACTTTACCGTTAGGTTTAACCTCTGGTAAAGAATACGCAGAACTTGAATGGCCAATCGATATTGCTATTACTCTTGTGTGGGTAGCTTATGCGGTCGTGTTCTTCGGAACCATGATTAAACGTAAGACATCGCACATTTACGTAGCAAACTGGTTCTTCGGAGCCTTCATTATCACGGTTGCCGTGTTGCACATCGTTAACAGCCTAGCTGTTCCTGTCTCTGCGTTTAAATCGTACTCGATTTATTCCGGAGCGATCGATGCAATGGTGCAATGGTGGTACGGACACAATGCGGTAGGCTTCCTATTGACAGCTGGTTTCCTAGGCATGATGTACTACTTCGTTCCTAAACAAGCTGGTCGCCCTGTTTACTCTTACCGTTTGTCGATTGTTCACTTCTGGGCTCTCGTGTCTCTGTATATCTGGGCTGGTCCTCACCACCTACACTACACTGCACTTCCTGACTGGACTCAATCTCTAGGTATGGTTATGTCTTTGGTTCTGTTTGCTCCATCTTGGGGTGGCATGATCAACGGTATTATGACTCTATCTGGTGCGTGGCATAAGCTTCGCTACGACCCAATCCTACGTTTCCTAATCGTTTCTCTATCATTCTACGGCATGTCGACTTTCGAAGGCCCAATGATGGCAATCAAAACGGTTAACGCACTATCTCACTACACGGACTGGACTATCGGTCACGTTCACTCTGGTGCGTTAGGTTGGGTTGCAATGGTTTCTATCGGTTCGGTTTACCACTTAGTTCCTAAACTATTTGGTCAAGAGCGTATGTACTCTGTATCCCTAATCAATGTTCACTTCTGGTTAGCAACGATTGGTACGGTTTTCTACATTGTAGCAATGTGGATCTCTGGCGTGATGCAAGGTCTGATGTGGCGTGCAGTTAACTCTGACGGTACATTAACTTACAGCTTCGTTGAATCTGTAGAAGCGTCTTACCCGTTCTACTTTGTACGTTTCTTAGGTGGTTTCATCTTCCTATCTGGTATGTTCTTAATGGCATACAACACGTACAAAACTGTTTCTGCACCTAAAGATAGCCTTAAAGCTATCCCTCAACCGGCTTAAGGAGATTTAGAATGAGCTCAAATTCAAATAATCGCCATGAGTTGGTAGAGAAGAATGTTGGCCTACTAGCGATTCTTATCGTTATTGCTATCAGTTTTGGTGCTTTAGTAGAAATTACCCCACTTATTTTCCAAAAGCAGACTACTGAACCTGTAGAAAATCTACGTGTTTACTCTGCTCTGGAAATGGAAGGTCGTGATATCTACATTCGCGAAGGTTGTAACGTATGTCACAGCCAAATGATTCGTCCTTTCCGCTCTGAAACTGAACGTTACGGTCACTACTCTGTAGCTGGCGAAAGCGTTTGGGAACACCCATTCCTATGGGGTTCTAAGCGTACTGGTCCTGATTTAGCGCGTGTTGGTGATCGTTACTCTGATGAGTGGCACCGCGTTCACCTTATCGACCCTCGCGAACTTGTTCCTGAATCAAACATGCCTGGTTTCCCATGGCTTGCTGAGAATGTACTTGATGGCAAATTGACTAAACAGAAGCTTGAAATCTTCCGTAATCAATTTGGTGTTCCTTACACAGACGAACAAATTGCTAACGCTAAACAAGATGTTGAAGGAAAAACAGAGATGGATGCAATCATCGCTTACCTTCAATCGCTTGGCCACGCAATGAAATAAGGAATAATTATGGACATTATTACATTTCAAAGTGTTTGGACTGTTACTGTTTTTGCTTGTTTCATCGGCATCGTTTGGTGGGCTTTCGGTAAAAATCGTAAGTCGCGCTTCGACGAAGATGCAAACCTAGTGTTCGCTGATGAAGCACCTGCGAAAGATAAAAATCAAGGAGTGACGAAGTAATGAGTACATTCTGGAGTATTTGGGTAACAGTAATCACAATCGGTACATTGATTGGCTGTGCAGCCTTACTTCGTTGGTGTTCCAACGATAAAACAGGTGTAGAAGAAGGTCAGGATATGGGCCATGAATACGATGGTATTCGTGAGCTTAATAACCCGCTACCTAAATGGTGGACATACCTTTTCGTTAGCACAATTGTGTTTGCAGCTGTTTATCTAGCTCTATACCCAGGCCTTGGCAACTTTAAAGGTCTACTAGGTTGGACGAGTTCAAACCAAACAGTTCGTAGCGTAGAAGAGTCTCGCTCTGCAATCGCTGCTGCGCAAGCAAACAAACAGTTAGACGCATACGCGAAAGAACTTGATGATGCTGACACCTACTTTGGTGAAGCTTTCAGAAAGCTAGCTCACGACGAAAACGGTCTACGTTCTGTCCCTGACATTGCATCAGATGCCGATGCAATCAAAGTGGGCCAACGTTTGTTCCTACAAAACTGTTCTCAGTGTCACGGCTCTGATGCACGTGGTCAGAAAGGTTTCCCGAACCTAACTGATGACGCATGGCTATATGGTGGTGAACCACAAGCTATCGTTACTACCATCATGCATGGTCGTGTCGGTCAAATGCCAGGTTGGAAAGACGCTCTTGGCGAAGAAGGCGTAAAAGAAGTAGTTAGCTACACGCTTAGCCTTTCTGGTCGTAGCGTAAACGCACGTGAAGCAGAGGCTGGTAAAGCGCGCTTTGTAGTGTGTGCAGCCTGTCACGGTACTGATGGTAAGGGTAACCCTGCTGTTGGCGCACCTGACTTGACTGACCGCGACTGGCTATTTGGCGATTCTCGCGCTGATGTGACGGAAACAGTCATGTACGGACGTTCTGGTGTAATGCCGGCTTGGAAGGACATCCTCGGTGAGGATAAGGTTCAGCTCGTCTCTGCCTACGTCTGGAGCCTCAGCAACTCAGATAAAGAGTAACATAATAATAACAGCCCCTTCTTAAGGGGCTGTCTTTCTTTTACAGTTATAACCTTAAGTGTTTGTAAAAATTAGTTTTATTTCATTGTATATATTGAGAATAATAATATGGAACAACCTTGGTATAAGCAGTTTTGGCCGTGGTTTTTGATCTTCCTAACCGTTGGCGTTTCTATGCTAACATTGGTTCGAGTCGCGATACTTACCAACCATTCAGTTAACGTTGTCACTGAAGATTACTATAAAAAAGGTAAAGGTATTAATGTCGACATTTCGAAAGTAAATGTTGCTAAAGAGCTTGGCTTATCAGCTTCAGTTAGCGAGAAAGGTAACTCAGTTATCATTACTCTCGACAAAGGCAAACTAGACCACTTCCCTGCTATTAGCGCAATGTTCGTGCACCGAACGCTGCCTGACCGTGATTTTACTCAGCTACTGACCGCTGATGCGAGAGGCAACTACACGTTGACTCTGGATCATGAAATGCAAGGTCCATGGTTTATCGAGCTTTCTCCGCATGATTCTGAATGGTTAGTGCAAGGTCGCATGAACTTCCCTATTGATACTCCTACTCAACTAACGAACTAAATCTTATGTGTGAATCCTGTTATCACTGCGGTGAAGATGTACCAGCGGAAACGGATTTTAAAGTAGAAATCTTAGGATCGGTGCGACCTATGTGTTGTCCGGGTTGCGAAACCGTAGCCCAGACAATCGTTGATAGCGGTCTGGTCTCTTACTACCAATATCGTACCGCTCCAGCTGAAAAAGCGGATCTCGTGCCAGAGCAACTTCTGGCACTCAGTCATTACGACAACGAAGATGTTCAATTGGAGTTCGTCCGTAACTCTGAAAACACCTCTGAAGTGACATTGTCACTAGAAGGTGTCTCTTGTGCTGCTTGTGCTTGGCTTATTGAAAAGCAAGTCTCTTCAAAGTTAGGGGTTGTTAGTATTCGTGTTAATACCACGACTAACCGCGCCCTGCTCAGTTGGGACAACACTCAGGCGAAACTGAGCGAGCTGTTGTCTGCAATCCATACCTTAGGCTACAAAGCCGCACCTTTTGAGGCTGATCAACAAGAAGCCGCCTATCATCGATCGATGAAGAATTATCTCTATCGTCTTGGCATTGCTGGTTTAGCAACCATGCAGGTCATGATGCTGGCTGTTGCGCTTTATCTTGAAGTCTTTGGTAACCTTGAGCCCGAATTCAAAAGCTACTTCCGTTGGGTGAGCTTAATCTTTGCAACACCGGTTCTGCTCTACTCTGCATTGCCTTTCTATATCAACGCGTGGCGTAGCCTCAAAGGTCGAACATTGGGTATGGATGTACCTGTGTCGATCGCTCTTTTGTTTGCCTACGTTGCAAGTTTGGTCGCAACGGTGACAGAGAAAGGTGAAGTATTCTTCGAATCTATCTCGATGTTTACCTTCTTCCTACTGCTTGGTCGTTTCCTTGAAATGCGCGCTCGTCGTAAAGCCGCCGCTGCTAGTGGTAACCTGCTTAAGCTCGTTCCTGCTATGGCAACAACGTTAGATGGCGAACAAGTTCCAGTCAAAACCTTAAAAGTTGGCGACCAAATTCGTGTTCTACCGGGTGAGCACATTCCTGCCGATGGCAAAGTATTGTCTGGCAGAGTTCATATCGATGAATCGATGCTGACTGGCGAATCTATCCATGTGGTCAAAAACGAAGGCGATACCGTCTTTGCTGGTACATTGAATGGTGATGAATCATTTGAATTGGAAGTAATGACGTCAAAAGCGGATTCGGTTATTTCCAATATCGTTCGCCTGCAAGACGAAGCGCAACTGTCTAAACCTCGCATTGCAGAAATTGCTGATGTTGTGGCTCGATACTTTGTTGCGGTTATCTTAATCATCTCATTCGGCACTTGGTTTTACTGGCACCAAACACGACCAGAAGACGCTTTCTGGATCATGCTTTCGGTATTGGTCGCAACGTGTCCTTGTGCTCTGTCACTTGCAACACCGACGGCGATTACCTGTTCCACTTCTCGCATGGGTAACTTCGGTATTTTGCTGCGCAAAGGCCACGTATTCGAAACCTTGTGCAAAGTAAATCACTTGATCATCGATAAAACAGGCACATTGACTGAGGGTGATATTCGTATCAGCCAAGTTGAAACCTTCGCTGAACTTGATAAAGACACTTGTCTCAAAGTAGCGGCGAGCCTGGAACAACACGCTAACCACCCTATCGCTAAAGCGTTCAAGTCTCATATTTCAGATGATATCGAAGTAGAGTCTGTCAATAACGTAATTGGTTCAGGTATTACTGGTGAGTGGAATGGTCAAGAAGTAGCAATCGGTAGTAGTGAATTCATTCTAGGTGAAGCTCAACCATCGGAAAGCAACGGCATTTACTTGTCGATGGCGGGTCGTCATATCGCTACATTTACTTATGAAGATCCAATCCGTAAAGAAAGCATCGAGTTTATTAAGCAATTTAAAGAAGCGGGCATCAAAACAACTCTGCTTACTGGCGATTCTTTGATTAACGCGAAGCCTGTTGCTGAAGAGATCGGTATTACTGATATTGTTGCTAACGCGAAACCTGAAGATAAACTTGCTTACCTGAATTCTCGAGATGCAAGTGACATCACAATGATGGTTGGCGATGGTATTAACGATGCCCCTATTCTTGCGGGTGCTCACCTTTCAGTTGCTATGGGCGGCGGTACCGATGTGGCGAAAGCCTCTGCAGATATGGTGTTATTGGGTGATAAGCTCGATAGATTACTTAAGTCGCGTACTTTGGCATTAAAAACGCGTAAGATAATCCGTGAAAACCTAGCTTGGTCATTAGGATATAACTTACTTATCCTTCCATTGGCTGTCGCGGGTTTGGTTGCTCCATACATTGCCGTTGTGGGCATGTCTGCCAGCTCTATTATTGTTGTGTCTAACTCGTTAAGGCTTTTAAAAGAGCAAGGTAAATAATGGAAAGTTTATACATTCTGATCCCCATTGCGATTGTACTGGTGTGCATCGCTGTTGGTATTTTTCTATGGGCGGTGAAGAGCGAACAGTTTGAAGACCTAGAACGTCAAGGTCACAACATTCTGTTTGATGAAGACGAAAAGGCTCACAACCATTCTGATAGCAAACCTGTCAAGAATGAGAAAGCTAACAGCGAAAGCCAAACTAACGTAGACAAAAAGAACGATGACGCCTGATTGGATCGGAGCCTTTGTTGTTGGATTGATCGGCGCAGGCCATTGCATGGGAATGTGTGGTGGTATTGCGTCGCTTCTTTCGATTGGCAACAGTAAACCTTCCCCTGTTATTCCCCTACTTTATAATCTAGGACGCTTGCTAAGTTATGCCGTGATCGGCGGTGTGATTGGCGGTGCGATCTCTACAATAGGTCAGCTAAGCGATTTTAACGCTCTGCTGGGTTGGCTGCGATTATTTGCTGCTGGTTTCATGATCGTCTTAGGTTTGTATATCGGTAAATGGTGGTTCGGTTTGTTGTTCTTTGAAAAAGTCGGACAGAAGCTATGGCGCTATATCTCACCTTTAGGTAAATCATTTCTACCCTTGAAGCACCCTAGCCACGCTTTGCCTTTTGGCTTTATTTGGGGTTGGCTACCATGTGGCTTAGTTTACTCAATGCTCACGTGGGCGGCGGTATCAGGAAGTTGGTACAACGGTGCAGGTATCATGCTTGCTTTCGGTTTAGGTACGCTTCCAGCAATGCTCACAGTAGGTATGGGCGCTAATTTCCTCAAAAAAATGCAACAAGCTGACTTATTTCGCCAATTAGGCGCAATTTTAATCCTCCTTTATGGTTTCTATACCGGATATATGGCATTGCAGCTCATTATTTATACCGTATAGGCAATCTTTAAATCCGGTTTTTTTACTACCCAACTGGATAAAGGAATGCTAAAATATTGACGTATATCAAATAGTGAAAGATTGTTATGATTTCTGAAAAGCCTGTGACGAAACGTGTTCAGTCTGGTGGCTGTGCGATCCATTGCCAGGATTGTAGTATTAGCCAGCTCTGTATTCCGTTTACTTTGAATGAATCTGAACTCGATCAACTTGATCAGATCATTGAGAGAAAAAAGCCTATTCAAAAAGGCCAAGAGTTATTTAAAGCCGGTGACGAGCTTAAATCTCTATATGCTATTCGCTCTGGAACGATCAAGAGCTACACGATTACTGAGCAAGGTGATGAGCAGATTACTGCGTTCCACCTAGCGGGCGATCTTGTTGGCTTCGATGCGATTACTGGTGACCAACACCCTAGTTTCGCACAAGCGCTAGAAACTTCTATGGTATGTGAAATCCCATATGAGATTCTTGATGACCTATCAGGAAAAATGCCTAAATTGCGTCAGCAAATTATGCGCCTGATGAGTAATGAGATTAAAGGTGACCAAGAAATGATTCTGCTTCTTTCTAAGAAGAACGCGGAAGAGCGCCTTGCTGCATTCCTTTACAACCTTTCTACTCGCTTCTCTCAACGTGGCTTCAGCCCGCGTGAGTTCCGCCTAACGATGACTCGTGGCGATATTGGTAACTACCTTGGTTTGACTGTTGAAACAATTAGCCGTCTTCTAGGCCGTTTCCAAAAAGCAGACATCTTGAGCGTTAAAGGCAAATATATCACTATCGAAGATCACGATGCGTTGATGGAACTTGCTGGCGTTTCAAAAGAATAGTCTAGATATCAATGATGTAGTTCAATAATGAGCTACATCATGTTTCTCTCTTAAAACCTCTTATATTTCTCTTAATCTCTCCATAACTACGCTACATTATTTATATGTTCGGTCTGAAAAGTAGGCTTAGTTATGAGTATCTATAACAAAATTTTAGTTGTCGCAGACATTAATCACGATGAGCAACCTGCTCTAGTTCGTGCTATCCAACTTGCTAAGAAAAGCACCTCAACAAGCCACATCACTTTCTTTTTGTCGATATACGACTTCTCGTATGAAATGACATCTATGCTCTCTATCGATGAAAGAGACGCAATGCGCAAAGGCGTAATTCATCAACGCGAAATTTGGATGAATAAAGTCGCAGAACCTTACCTAGATGATTCTATTGAATTTAATGTACAAGTGGTTTGGCACAACCGCCCATACGAAGCGATCATTGCCGAGGTTTACAGTGGTGAGCACGACATCTTAATCAAAGGCACGCGTAAGCACGATACCTTGGAATCTGTCATCTTTACTCCAACCGATTGGCATTTATTGAGAAAGTGCCCTAGCCCAGTGCTATTGGTTAAAAACGATTTCTGGCCAGATCACGCGAAGATTTTTGCTTCAGTTCATGTAGGTTCTGAAACAGAAGCTCATTTAGAGCTTAACGATACGATGGTCGACAGATTGCTAGAGATCACCGGTCGTTTGGATGCGGAACCGTTCTTGGTGAATGCCTACCCAGTGACACCTGCGAATATTACCATTGAACTGCCAGAGTTTGATCCAACGTCTTATACCGATGCGGTTCGTGGCCATCACTTAACGGCAATGAAAGCATTGCGCCAGAAGCACGGTATGTGTGAAGAACAAACTGTGGTTGAACAAGGCTTGCCAGAAGATGTTATTCCTCGCGTCGCTTCTGAAAATAACGCTGCGATGGTGATTCTGGGTACAACGGGTCGTACTGGCTTGTCTGCCGTGTTTATTGGTAATACCGCGGAACATGTTATCGATAAGATTAACTGTGATGTGTTGGCTCTTAAACCGTCTGGTTACGTCAGCCCACTAGACCCTAACCTTTCGAAAGGTTAGGTCAGGGATAGTTTAACTTATAAAAAAACGCCTCAAGCATTGCTTGAGGCGTTTTTGTTTGTCTGTTGTAGGCGCATCTATTGCTCTACAACGATTATTCTTATTATACGTTCGTTACGTCGATGAACATTGACTCATCGATGTTAGAAGATGAAATTTCAGCTTCTTCGAATTCGTACGCTTTGCGGTCTTCACTACGGTCTAGTGGAAGGTTCACGAAGTCAAACAGCTCGCGGTCAGCCAGTTGGCTTGGACTTACGTTCTGGATTGACTTGAAGATCTTCTCAACACGACCTGGCGTTTTCTTATCCCAATCAATTAGCATCGCTTTAATGTTCTGACGCTGTAGATTCTCTTGAGAGCCACATAGGTTACAAGGAATGATTGGGAACTCTTTATGTTCTGCGTATTTGATTAGGTCCGTTTCACGACAGTAAGTCAGTGGACGAATAACAACGTTACGACCATCATCTGAACGAAGCTTTGGTGGCATAGCCTTTAAGCGCGCACCGTGGAACATGTTTAGGAACATGGTCTCAACGATGTCGTCTAGGTGGTGACCCAGAGCGATCTTAGTTGCACCAATCTTCTCTGCGAATGAGTACAAAGTACCACGACGAAGACGAGAACATAGGCCACACGTTGTTTTACCTTCTGGCACTTTCTCTTTAACCACTGAATACGTGTCTTTATCTACGATGTAGTAAGGAATGTTCAGTGTTTCAAAGTACTCAGGAAGAATGTGTTCAGGGAACCCAGGTTGTTTTTGATCTAGGTTTACTGCCACAACATCAAATTTGATCGGTGCTGCTTCACGTAAACGTAGCAAAATATCTAACATCGCAAATGAATCTTTACCGCCACTAATACATGCCATTACTACGTCATTCTCTTCGATCATGTTGTAGTCGATGATGGCATTTCCAACATTTCTTCTCAGACGTTTCTGAAGTTTGTTGAATTCAAGTGTTTCTTTTCTATTATCGTTTTGGTTCATTGCGACTCTCACACCGTCGTATTACCGACTGTAGATTGCTAGTGGGACTGTTTTAGGGCGTGGATTATACGGATTTTTATTTGATGTTGAAATAGTAACGGCAGGATAAACAAGCTGAGTAATAGAAAGATTCTGCTTTTATTGTTCGATCAGCTCCCAGCTGGTAGAGAAACGCGGCTTTACATGCTCTCGGTTGGTATCGCAGATAAAGAAAAGCAGCCTTATCTAATTCGATGAGGCTGCTTTAAGATATGTCGTAAAAGCTTAGGGGAATGATTCCGCTAAGCTTTTACTTCACTAACAATGATTCCGTTAAAAATTATTGCGCGGGAATGTACGGCAATACGCGAACTGTTGGTTCTGGTAACGTGATGCTGTCACTTCCATTCAGTTCTTCTAAGGTGAATTTCGCTCGCCCTTCTTTGATTGGTAGTTGCTTACCATTTGAAAGCTCGATGTTACCTTCCAGCTTATTAGCGAACTCTAGCGTTAACCCTTGGATATCTGGTGTGAACCAACCAGAGAACATACCGCTGACGTCTTCAAGCATCGCCTGCATCTGTGGCAATAAGTTTTCTATCTGTGCAACTTCTACTGTGCCAGCTAAAGGCTCTTGAGTCATCACAACTAAAGAATACGCACACTCTTGTTCTTGAGTTTGTACAAAGATAAGAGGATTTGCTGAGCGTAGGTTTTGATCTACCGGTAGAAGCAGTTCATTGGCTGGAGAGACTTTTAGCTCTTCGTAGTGCTCTTCTTTTTCCATCCAAGCTTTGCTGATGTGACAGGTTTGCTGAGCTTGTTGATCAACAAAGAAGACCGCAACTTTGACATCATCATGCCCTTCTTTGGTGTTGTTTTTCAACTGAGTATAAAGCTTAGAATACGTGAACATGTATTCTTGCGCTGAAGCAGGAAGAGAAACCCCAAGGCTTAATGAGGCTAATAAAGCGAGTGCTGTCTTTTTCATTATTATAATCTTGTCGAAGTTGAGCGTTTATAAATAGAAAGAGCAGCCAATGAGCTGCTCTTTTTGTGATATTACTGGTATAAGCCGACTATCGAAGGCAACCAAGTTGGTATCAAAATGAGTTACTTTTTCCAGTATACCTCGTTGTGACGGATCATAGCTTGTAAATCAGTCACATAGTCGGAACCTCGCTCAGAATATTTTAACAAGCCATTGGTGAGCTCTGTCGCCGTTGCGGTTGTTAAAAGATCATCACCTTGCGCATCAAGTTTTGCACGAATCGCTCTTAGATCGGCGTAAGCACGATTACGGTTAAGGTTCATGAAATACCGATGTACGGATTCTTGGCTTGAAGAGAATGTGGCGACTTCATGCGAGCTACCTTCATTACGTTGTAGCGGAACAAGGCCACAACCTTTGGTATAACACCAGTGTCCAAAATAGTTGTTGGCTTTAGTAGCGAAACGCGACGTTCCCCAAGCTGACTCATTTGCTGCCTGTGTCAGTACAAGCGCCTCTGGCAGCACATTCACGCGGTTAAGCATCTCTGTCAGCCATGACTTATCCAAACCTTCACTAGGCACTGGCAGGCTGTACAACTTCCCTAACCTTTTCGCATAAGACGCATCTTCAGAATCAATACTGCTTAAACCAGACTCAGAGAGCTTAGTTAAAAACGCGCGCTCTTTGGTGATACGCTTGTTTTCGATATTGATGCTTGGACGTAGGAACGAAAAGAACGTGTCCTTTTTCTCATTCACATCTTCGATGGCCGCAAAGTTTGGTGTGCTCGAAGAAACCGTCAAGTCACCAAACTGGTCAGCTGAATTGGAGCTCTGTTCTGTCGTACGTCGACGCTCTTCTTCTTGGTAAATATAAGGACCAATCAGAGAAATAGAGCCAACAAGAGCCAGTGCTGTCACTTTAAGCGCAAGTGATTTGCTTGTGCTTGCCTGTGTGTCTTTATGCATCGAACACCTGTGGGTTTTTGTTATTGTCGTCGTTATTGCTATCGTTGTTATCGTCTTCGCTCTTTGGACGATCTGAAGCAATCAGTTTCAACTTGATGCCAAACATTTCACGGTAAAGGATTCCTTTCACGTGGAAGAAGAACGGAAGAACGAAGATTAAGCCAATGCCGTACATCATTGCCGCGACGATGAACATCAGCATTACTAATAGGTAGATAGAAGCAACGGTGAAGATTTTTTTGTTGACAGCACGCAGAGAAAGCAGAAGCGATTGCATTGGTGGTACTTTCTTATCGCAAATCAACAGGATTGAGTGGCTGAATGCAAGTGAGAAGTAAATCGACAGAAACGGCAGAATCATACCTGCAATACCTTGAAGCATCAGGCTGAACAGAGTCACAAGAATTACTGGAATCGTAAACTGCAAACCTTTACCGATGTGGCGTACTTTGGTTTGTAGGCCAGCGGCGTGACTCATTGCCATTAAACAGATACCCGCATAGATAGGCGCACTGATCACTTCATAGCTAAAGTTCGCGATAAAAATCGATCCAACGATTTGTGGCGTAAACGACTCTGGGTCGATAACTGCATCTAAGATAACCGCGGGATCACCAAGCTGTAGTTTTAGTGCGATATAAAAGATAGCGAGCTGCACAAACATCAAAGCAATAATCGCTGGGGAAAACGAAAGAAAGTGACTTATCGTATGTTTCCAAGCTTCTTGGAATACAGCCGTTGCTTTGAGCTCATAATCGCCAGAAAGTGCACGGTTGATACTCCCGCCCAAATTAAAATCTTTTTCGATGTCGTTGTTCATATTGATACCTAGGTGTGCCGATTAAGCGAAGCCACCTAACTTATTGATAAAAAATTACCTTCATTATACTCATATGTCGGATACAAACTAAAATATGAATCTGTAACAAGGCTTGCTTTTGCGTCTTGATGGTTAATAATTAGACACTTGTTAGGGTGTAAACCCAGTAAATAACAGTATGGTAAAGGATGTTTACTTTTACCTGCGAAATTTTTTATCTTCGAAAGGTAAAAAATGCTTTGAATTCACGTTTTTGGTGATTATGATGCGCGCCTTAAAGGTGTATAGCAACAGGTCTCAAATAGAACCAAGGTGGAGAAAAACAGACGTTGAACGCTAAAAAATCAGTAGGAAAGCCAGTAGTACAGCTAACTGGCATCAGTAAAAGTTTCGATGGTAAGGAAGTCATCGGCAATCTGGATTTAAACGTAAATCATGGTGAGTTTCTCACGATTTTAGGCCCATCAGGTTGTGGTAAAACAACCGTGCTAAGAATGATTGCGGGTTTTGAAACGGCAGATAGTGGTCAAATACTATTAGCTGAACAAAACGTAACCCAAGTTCCTGCTGAACAAAGGCATGTAAACACTGTATTCCAAAGCTATGCCCTATTCCCGCATATGACCGTTTTCGACAATGTGGCATTTGGCTTACGCATGCAGAAAGTTCCAAACAGCGAGATTGAACCTCGTGTAATGGATGCTTTGAAAATGGTGCGCCTAGAACAAATGGCACAACGAAAGCCACACCAGCTATCTGGTGGCCAACAGCAACGTATCGCAATCGCTCGTGCTGTCGTTAATAAGCCTAAAGTTCTTTTGTTGGATGAATCTCTATCTGCTCTGGATTACAAACTACGTAAACAGATGCAAATCGAGCTGAAACAATTACAACGCCAACTTGGTATCACGTTCATTTTTGTAACGCATGACCAAGAAGAGGCGCTGTCTATGTCTGACCGTATTATTGTTATGCGTGATGGCGTGATTGAACAAGACGGAACACCAAGAGAGATCTACGAAGAGCCTAAGAACCTATTTGTAGCGCGTTTCATTGGTGAAATTAACGTATTCGAAGCGACAGCGAAATCTCGTCAAGATGAAAAACGCATTGTTGCGACAATCGAAGGTGAAGAGTCCATTATCTATCACGATAAAGACGTAACACCGGGTCAAAAACTGCAAGTATTGCTTCGCCCTGAAGATCTTCGAATCGAAGAAATTAAAGAGTCAGAGCAACGCGGTATTGTTGGCCACATTGTCGAGCGAACCTATAAAGGCATGACATTAGATTCAGTCGTAGAACTTGAATCTGGTATGCGTGTCATGGTTAGCGAATTCTTCAACGAAGATGACCCTGATGTTGATCACTCACTGGGCCAAAAAGTTGCAGTAACTTGGGTTGAGAGCTGGGAAGTGGTATTAGAAGATGAGCAAGAAGTTTAATTTACAAAACGCAATTGTTGCTTTAATCACAGGTTGGTTAGTGTTGTTCGTGATGATTCCAAACATCATGATCATTGGTACTAGCTTCTTAACTCGTGATGAAGCGAACTTGATCGAGATGACCTTCACTCTCGATAACTACGTGCGTTTGGCTGACCCGCTGTATTTTAAAGTGTTGATGCACTCTTTCTATATGGCAATTGTCGCAACCCTACTTTGTTTGATTATTGGTTACCCATTCGCTTACATCGTGGCAAAAATGCCGGCGAAGTGGCGTCCAATCATGTTGTTCCTAGTGATAGTACCATTCTGGACGAACTCTTTGATTCGTACATACGGATTAAAAATTGTACTGGGTACGCAAGGTGTCTTGAACAAAAGCTTGTTAGCGT
Organism: Vibrio sp. 10N.247.311.47; assembly: GCF_041467535.1. NCBI lineage: Bacteria > Pseudomonadati > Pseudomonadota > Gammaproteobacteria > Vibrionales > Vibrionaceae > Vibrio > Vibrio sp. 10N.247.311.47. The sequence goes on along the minus strand of NZ_JBFSUR010000023.1, from coordinate 78,372 downwards.
TAGATATCATTGATAAACCGCTACGTATCATGTACTCAGAAACCGCAGTAATGATCGGTTTAGTGTACATCCTACTTCCGTTTATGATTCTGCCGCTGTATTCAGCGATTGAAAAACTGGACGATACGTATTTAGAAGCGGCTAAAGATTTAGGTGCGAACAAACTGCAAACGCTATTGAAAGTGGTACTACCACTAACAATGCCGGGCATTATTGGCGGCTGTTTGTTAGTGCTACTGCCAGCGTTAGGTATGTTCTACATCTCTGACCTATTAGGCGGAGCTAAGAACCTATTGATTGGTAACGTGATTAAGAGCCAAGTGCTCAACGCTCGAGACTGGCCGTTTGGCGCAGCGACGAGTATCGCACTGACCATGGCAATGGCTGTGATGCTGTATGCCTACTACCGAGCAGGTAAGCTATTGAACAAGAAAGTGGAGCTAGACTAATGGGGCGCACAGTTAAGTTCAGCTTTATGGCGCTGGTATACGCCTTTCTATACCTACCTATTATCGTATTGATCGCTAACTCGTTTAATGCCAATAAGTTTGGTATGAAATGGGGTGGCTTCACCACTAAATGGTATGACGCGCTTATTAACAACGACAGCCTAATGCAGGCTGCGTGGCACTCGATCAACGTAGCGGTGTTCTCAGCAACAGCCGCAACGATTGTCGGGAGCCTTACAGCAGTAGCCCTATTCCGTTACCAATTTAAAGGTAAAGGCATCGTAAATGGCATGCTGTTCATCGTAATGATGTCTCCAGATATCGTAATGGCGATTTCGCTTCTTGCGCTATTCTTGGTAATGGGTGTTCAACTTGGGTTCTTTACCCTACTTGCTGCTCACATTACCTTCTGTCTACCGTTTGTTGTAGTAACGGTATACAGTCGCTTGAATGGCTTTGATGTGAAGATGCTAGAAGCAGCAAAAGACTTAGGTGCAAGTGAATGGACGATTCTAAAACAGATCATTCTGCCTCTTGCTAAGCCAGCGGTTGCTGCGGGTTGGTTATTGAGCTTCACTCTGTCTTTGGACGATGTAATCATTAGCTCTTTCGTAACCGGCCCAACGTATGAAATCTTACCACTGAAGATTTACTCAATGGTTAAAGTGGGTATCTCTCCTGAGGTAAACGCCCTAGCAACAGTGATGTTAGTGGTGTCGTTAATACTGGTGATCATTTCTCAGTCATTAGCGAGAGAAAAAATCAAGTAAGTCTCCTACTCTATATAGAGACTGGCTTGATTAAGAAGTTAAGAGACTTCAAGTTCAAAAAAAGTGTTAATCATAAACAGAATGGTAAATTGCCATTCTGTTTTTCTATCTACTGCCTTCGGGCAACGTTTAGTTTGGAGCTAACGTCAATGAAAAAATGGGCTACTCTATTAGCTGGTAGTGCATGTGCGCTTTCAATGTTATCTGCACCATCATTTGCAAAAGATAACAAAGAATTGGTATTCATGAATTGGGGACCTTACATCAACAGTGAGATTCTAGAACAGTTCACTGATGAAACTGGTATCAAGGTGATCTACTCGACTTACGAGTCGAACGAAACCCTGTACGCAAAGCTAAAAACACACAACAAAGGCTATGACCTAGTTGTGCCGTCGACTTACTTCGTATCTAAGATGCGTGACGAAGGTATGCTACAAAAGATCGACAAAACTAAGCTGAACAACTTCAAGAATCTAGATACTAACTATCTAGATAAGCCGTACGACCCAAGCAACGACTACTCTATTCCACACGTAGTTGCGATCACAGGTCTTGCTGTTAACACTGACATGTACGATCCAGAAGATTTCCAAAGCTGGGCTGATCTATGGAAGCCAGAGCTTGAAGGTCAACTGATGATGATGGACGACACTCGTGAAGTGTTCCACATCGCACTGCGTAAGTTAGGTTACTCTGGTAACACAACCAACGAAAAAGAGATCGACGAAGCGTACGCTGAGCTACAAAAGCTTATGCCAAACGTTCTAGTATTTAACTCAGACAACCCAGGCGCGCCTTACATGTCTGGTGAAGTGGGTCTTGGTATGCTGTGGAACGGTTCTGCTGCTGCAGCGCAAAACGAAGGTCTACCAATCAAACTGGTTTTCCCTAAAGAAGGCGGTATCGGTTGGGTTGATAACTTTGCGATTAGCTCTGGTGCGGTAAACGTAGAAGCAGCTCATAAGATGATTGATTTCCTACTTCGCCCTGAAATTGCTGAGCAAATTTCTCGTGACACAGGCTACCTAACGGCCGTTAAAGCGTCTAACGAGAAGTTCAAAGATAGCCCTGCGCTATTCCCATCGCAAGAAGACCTTGATCGTGTTGAATGGCAAGCTGCGGTTGGCGATAAGACAGTGAAGTACGAAGATTACTTCATGAAACTTAAAGCAGGTCAGTAATTTAGCTTATTATCTAACTGTGGCTAAGTAACCAGTTTACTTAACAGGTCAACGTAGATAATCAATAAGTTAAAAATAAGAATATCAATGAATAGGCAGCTTAGGCTGCCTATTTTATTATATCGCTGCTATAATATAGCGCGATTTTTCGAAATCCTTTACCTTGGGTTCACTACCCAGCTCCAAATCAAACAAATGAACGGAACAGTAATGAAAAAAACACTGTATACCGGCGCATTGTGTGCTGCTACTTTACTTTCTACACCCTCTTTCGCAGCTGACCAAGAACTGTATTTTTACAACTGGTCTGAATATATTCCAAATGAAGTACTAGAAGACTTCACAGAAGAGACGGGCATTAAAGTCTACTACTCAACTTATGAGTCTAACGAAAGCATGTACGCTAAGTTAAAAACTCAAGGTACGGGTTACGACTTAGTGGTTCCTTCTACTTACTTCGTTTCTAAGATGCGTAAAGAAGGCATGCTTCAAGAGCTTGATAAAACCAAGCTAAGCCACTTTGCAGATTTGGATCCAAATTACTTAGATAAGCCATTTGACCCAAATAACAACTACTCAATCCCATACATCTGGGGTGCGACGGGTATTGGTATCAACTCAGACATGCTAGACAAGTCTTCAGTTAAAAACTGGGGCGATCTGTGGGATACGCAGTGGGAAGGTCAACTGATGATGATGGATGACTCTCGTGAGGTTTTCCATATCGCTCTATCTAAACTGGGCTACTCTCCAAACACGACTAACCCTGAAGAAATCAAAGAAGCCTACGAAGAACTTCGTAAGCTAATGCCAAACGTATTGGTATTTAACTCAGATTTCCCAGCGAACCCTTACCTAGCAGGTGAAGTGTCTCTTGGTATGCTTTGGAATGGTTCTGCTTACATGGCACGCCAAGAAGGCGCAACGATTGACATTATCTGGCCAGAAAAAGGCGCTATCTTCTGGATGGACAGCCTAGCAATTCCAGCAGGCGCTAAGAACACTGAAGCGGCTCATAAGATGATCGACTTCCTTCTTCGCCCAGAGAACGCTGCGAAAATTGCTCTAGAGATCGGTTACCCGACACCAGTTAAAACCGCTTACCCTCTTCTTCCTAAAGAATTTGCTGAAGACAAGAACGTTTTCCCACCACAATCAGTGATGGATAACGGTGTGTGGCAAGATGAAGTTGGTGAAGCGAGCGTTATTTATGACGAGTACTTCCAAAAACTTAAAGTAAACAACTAAGTTATTGTTAGTTAAGAAGTTAAGTAAATAAAGCGGCGTAAGCCGCTTTATTTTTTCAGATTCAGAAACTGATGTGTGTTATTAAAGACAAGGCTTAGGCCGTTAAAGAACCTTTCTCTGTACATAATAACTCGCCAACCAGTTTAGGCACCTCGATACTCGCCTTGCCGTAGCGCTTCTCTTCAAATTCACTTTCAACCGCACTTGGTTCGAGGTTTATCTCGATAGTATGTGCACCATGCATTTTCGCATCGTGAACAAAGCCTGCCGCTGGATAAACAACACCTGAAGTTCCGATAGAGATAAACAGATCCGCTTCTTCCAGTGCGGAATAAATGTCGCCCATTCTTAGTGGCATTTCGCCAAACCAAACAATATGTGGACGCATTTGTGCAGGGATTTGGCAGCAATGACAAAGTTCACCCGTTTCAATATCGCCTTTGTGCTCTACAACTTGATTGGATTCACTGCAACGCGCTTTTAAAAGTTCACCATGCATGTGAATAATGTTGTTGCTACCGCCTCTCTCGTGCAAATTGTCGATGTTTTGAGTAATGATGGTAACTTTGCCATCAAGCTTGTCTTCGAGCTCTCCTAGCGCCTTGTGGGCTGAATTGGGCTGAATGCTCTCACTTTGCAGGCCGTGACGACGCTTGTTATAGAAGGCTTGTACCAAGTCAGGATCTTTTGCGAACCCTTCAGGCGTCGCTACATCTTCGATTTTGTGGTTTTCCCATAGCCCGTCTTGTGCTCGGAATGTTTGTATCCCCGACTCTGCAGAGATGCCAGCGCCAGTAAGAATTACGATATTTCGATATGGGAAATGCATATAACGTCCTTTTAGATATGTCACTTTGTAACAGCTTAGCACTGTTCAAATTCCAACAATAGTTTTGGGGATTAGACCATAGTCTTAGGCAACTGAATTCATTGGCTATTTGTGACATAACTCGCTTGATAGTTGTGGTTGTTGTTACTCAAATTCTCTGTTTTGCTATCCATAGAAACAAAAAAGCGACCGAAGCCGCTTAGTTCTGTCCAACAGTTGTCTACTTGATGTGCTTTACCCCACCAAGTGAACAACGTTAGTCTTCGTTGATAGAAGAGATCTTATGGATAGAAAGATCCGCACCGTTGAATTCATCTTCTTCACTTAAGCGTAGGCCTGTTAGTTTGCTCAACACACCATAAACAATCATTGCGCCAATCAAAGCCACAGCAATGCCCGCTAGTGTACCGACAACTTGAGAAGCAAAGCTCACGCCCCCTAGCCCCCAGAATGTTTGCGAGCCGAAGATACCCGCTGCAATGCCACCCCAAGCGCCACATATGCCGTGTAGAGGCCATACACCTAATACATCATCAATCTGTGTTTTGTTTTGCATATAAGTAAATAGGTAAACAAACAGCGCACCTGCCACACCGCCCGTCACCAAAGCGCCAAGTGGGTGCATCAAATCTGAGCCCGCACAGATAGCGACGAGACCAGCCAAAGGACCATTGTGGATGAAGCCCGGGTCATTTTTACCTGCAATTAGAGCCGCAAGAATACCGCCAACCATGGCCATGAGAGAGTTCATTGCCACGAGACCGCTGATGCCATTGATCGCTTGAGCTGACATCACGTTAAAGCCAAACCAACCCACACATAAGATCCAAGAGCCTAGTGCTAAGAATGGGATATTCGATGGTGCGAAGTTGGTGTGTTTGCCTGCACGGATTCGACCTTTACGCATCCCTAAGAAGTAAACTGCGACCAAAGCAATCCAACCACCTACGCCGTGAACCACTACTGAGCCTGCGAAGTCATGGAACACGTAACCAAACTGACCTTCTAGCCAATCTTGGAATCCAAAGTTGCCGTTCCAAATGATGCCTTCAAAAAATGGATAGATGAAACCAACCGTAAACAGTGTCGCAATCAAAATTGGATAGAAACGAGCACGCTCTGCGATACCACCAGAAACAATCGCAGGAATTGCCGCTGCGAATGTCATTAGGAAGAAGAACTTAACCAGTTCATATCCGTTGCCTTGCGAAAGTGTTTCTGCGTCTGCAAAAAAGTGTGCACCGTAAGCAACCCAGTAACCGATAAAGAAGTAAGCAATGGCGGAGACACCAAAGTCGGAAAGGATCTTAACCAGCGCGTTGACTTGGTTCTTCTTTCGAACGGTACCGACTTCTAGAAATGCAAAGCCAGCGTGCATCAAGAAAACCATGATGGCGCCGAGTAATAGGAATAAAGTATCTGAACTTTGGGTAAGGGTTTGTACTGCACTATGAACTTGAGTCACCGTTTCACTCATTAAAGCATTCTCCTTCGCTTTATTTGATTTGCACTGATATCGTGCGATTCAATGTTGTAATTAATTAAAGACTCAACAGTGAAAGCAAGATGCGTTCCAAGTGTGTGGTGTAATTTTCGTGCAACAGTTTTTGCTTTTAACTTACTGATTAATTGATAATAAATTTATCGGTGCACTTTCTTGGTTCTTAATGAGCGTGAAAATGGAAACAAGAATTGCACCAATTAAGGGAGTTGCACCATATTGAAGCGGTCAATACTATGCTTCATTAAGTTTCGTTGCTGATTAGAAACAAAAAGCCCAATGACCGAAATCATTGGGCTTTCAAAAGGACTATTGTGCTAGATAATTCGCTATCTAGTGAGCCGATACTCGACTACAAGTTTGGACCTGTTGTCGGGTTTTGCGGTAGGTTTTGACTTAAACGCTGCATACCTTGATACATACGAATAAACCAAACCACAATCGCAACACCACCGAACAACATGCCTACATACGGTATGTAGTAAGCGATGTCATCGATAATATGATTTTGATACCAGTAATCGTTCACACCGATCAACACGCCATTAGAGGTCGCTACTGTCACGATAAGTACAACAAAGAACGTCAAGTTCAAGAAGAACGAGCGAATCAAGCCGTAGTAATGGGTATCCACTACTTCACCATCTTCGCCTTTATCTAAACGATAGCCCGCGTAGATGATGGCAACCACACCAGAGAGAAGACAAGTAAATGGCGTAAAGCAGCTTAGTATGTAAGCGACCCAAATACCTTTATGAGGTTTGTTCATTCTTATTCACCCCTTCCGTTTTCTCTGTTGCTGCGTTAGCGCTTTGTTCAACGCCGTTTTTCTCTTGTTCCATCACTTCTTTGTACCAAAGATCATGGTGCTCTTTAGCCCAAGTCTCATCAACTTCGCCTGTTACCATGCCTTCTAGTGCCCCTTCCATACCGAACAAGCCGATGTAGATGTGGAACACGAAACCACAGATAAGGATCAAAGCAGCCAACATGTGGACTAGGTTTGAGAGCTCCATATCTCGACGGGTTTGACCGAAGATTGGGAAGTCTAAAACCAAGCCACTGATCGCAGCCACACTACCCATAACAATCAATAGCCAGAACAGTGCTTTTTCACCCGCGTTCGAAAACTCTGCAGATGGATGAGAACCTTTATGTTTCCCGACCATACCACCCAGTTTCATGAACCACTGTACATCGACCATCTTGAAAATAGACTTGCGCCACCACTTGATGAGAACAGCCATCAACAGCACATAGAAAATCGGGCCGATGTAGTTGTGGTATTGCTTCGCCAATAGAACGATGAAGCCCCAAAGGTCTGTTGGAATGTACGGCTTCAAGAAGTGCTTACCGTAAACCAACATCAAACCACTGAACGCCAGTGTTAAGAAGGTAAACGCCATACTCCAGTGCAAGGCACGGTCTAGTCGAGACCAACGTTTGATCTTGCGGCCTGTTCTTGGCGCACTCAGCATTAATGGGCCAATCACAACGTACATTAGAGTAACGAAAGCAATACTGCCAAAGATAGCGACAGCACCGGCTGGTGACATCCACTTCTCTTTCAATATGTACCACGCTTGACCTGGGGTACTGATCAACACACCGTGCTCAGCCGATTGAGATGTGGTGTAACCTTCTTCACCGTTTCTTACTTGTCGCCAAAAATCAGCGCCAGCAAGTTGTGTGATTTCTCTTTCAGCAGAGCTCGATTGAGTTTGTGATGAGTTCGTCTCAGATGCATGACTCAAAGGAGACAGCATTGTTAGTGCTGCCAACATTGGCAGCACAACAAGGAAGAGACGCTTAAACATTGTAAGCATATGTCTCTCCTAACTAGCTCTTCATCGCATCGTAAGAAAGGTCATTGCCGTCTGTCCAGCCTGCACCCTTCGCACCACGTTCAACAACACGCTGGCGGAATACATCAGAGACTTTCTCTGCATCACCCGCTAGCAGTGCTTTGGTCGAACATAAAGAAGCACACATTGGTAGCTTGCCTTCAGCAATACGGTTCGCACCGTACTTCTGACGTTCTTCCACAGAACCTGGCTCTGTTTCTGGGCCGCCAGCACAGAAGGTACATTTGTCCATTTTACCGCGCTCACCAAAGGCTTCCTGTTTAGGAAATTGAGGTGCGCCAAACGGACAAGCAAACAAGCAGTAACCACAACCGATACACAGATCTTTATTGTGAAGTACGATGCCGTCTTCCGTATGTTCAAAACAGTCTGCCGGGCAAACTGCCATACAAGGGGCATCAGTACAGTGCATACACGCTACTGAGATAGAGTTTTCACCTGGTTCGCCATCGTTCAGTGTCACAACGCGACGACGTTGAATACCCCATTCCAGAGCATCATCATTTTCATTCTTACATGCAGTGACACAACCGTTACATTCGATACAACGCTTGGTGTCACAAAGAAATTTCATTCTAGCCATTTTAAGACTCCTTACGCTTTACGAATATTACAAAGGGTTACTTTCGTTTCCTGCATCAACGTGACAGGGTCGTAACCGTATGTGGTTGCTGTGTTAGCAGCTTCACCAATAACGTAAGGATCAGTGCCTTCTGGGTATTTAGAACGCAAATCTTCGCCTTGGAACTTACCACCGAAGTGGAATGGGATGAATGCCAGACCCGGTTTCACACGACGTGTAACCATCGCTTTCACCTTAATACGGCCCTTCTCTGCACCCTCAACCCAAACATCGTCACCGTCTTTAAAGCCGATGTCGTTTGCATCTTTCGGGTTCACTTCAACAAACATCTCTTGCTGTAGTTCTGCTAGCCAAGGGTTAGAACGGGTTTCTTCACCACCACCTTCGTACTCAACCAAACGACCAGAGGTCAGGATAATCGGGTATTCGCCAGATTTGTCTTGCTCTTGAATCGACTTGTAAAGCGTAGGAACACGGAAGATAGCTTCTTTGTCGTCCCACGTTGGGTAATCAGCAACTAGGTCGCGACGTGGCGTGTAAAGTGGCTCACGGTGCAGTGGTACACGGTCTGGGAATGTCCAAACAATCGCACGTGCTTTCGCATTACCAAATGGGATACAGCCGTGTTTAATTGCCACACGTTGGATACCACCTGAAACGTCAGTCTTCCAGTTTTTGCCTTCAGCAGCCGCTTTCTCTTCTGCAGTTAGATCATCCCACCAACCCAGTTGTTTCAGTAGTTTGTCACTGAACTCTGGGTAGCCGTCTTTGATCTCACAGCCTTTCGAGTAGCTGTCTTCTGCCAGTAGGCTTTGACCTTCAAACTCAACACCAAAACGAGTACGGAAGTTACCACCACCTTCAGCAACCGTCTTAGACGTATCGTAAAGGATGTGTGTACCCGGATGTTTCATCTCTGGTGTGCCCCAACATGGCCAAGGTAGACCGTAAGTCTCGCCATTTGCTGGACCGCCTTCTGCTTCTAGAGACGTTTTGTGGAATGTGTGCCAATTCTGTTGGTGTTCTTTCAAACGCTCAGGGCTTTGGCCTGTGTAGCCGATTGTCCACATACCTTTGTTGAATTCACGTGTAATATCTTCAATCAGTGGTTGGTTGTTCTCAACACGGATGTTTTTGAACAGCTGATCAGAGAAACCAAGCTTCTTAGAAAGCAGGTACATGATTTCGTGGTCAGGTTTAGATTCGAATAGAGGATCAACAACCTTGTCACGCCACTGTAGAGAACGGTTTGACGCCGTTACACTGCCGTAGGTTTCAAACTGAGTCGTTGCTGGTAGCAGGTAAACGCCGTCGGTACGATCATTCATTACCGCTGCAACCGTTGGGTATGGGTCAACAATAACCATCATATCCAGCTTCTGCATCGCTTTTTTCATCTCTGGACCACGAGTCTGAGAGTTCACCGCGTGACCCCAGTAGAACATGGCACGGATGTTTTCGCGTTGGCGAATCTTGTCTTTGTCTTCAAGTACGCCATCAACCCAACGAGATACAGGAATACCTGCACTGTTCATTGGTTTTTGACCGCCGTATGCGTTGTCGTCGAAACGGCCTTTCACCCAGTCAAAGTCGATATCCCAAACTTTTGACCAGTGACGCCAAGAACCTTCAGACAAGCCGTAGTAGCCTGGAAGTGTGTCTGACAGTACGCCAAGGTCAGTTGCGCCCTGTACGTTATCGTGACCACGGAAGATGTTTGCACCGCCGCCTGATTTACCGATGTTACCTAGCGCAAGCTCAAGTACACAGTAAGCGCGTGTGTTGTTGTTACCAGTCGTGTGCTGAGTACCACCCATACACCAAACGATACAACCCGGACGGTTTTCAGAAAGTAGTTTCGCGGTGTGGTATACGTCTTTTTCACTAACACCAGTTACGCGTTCAACTTCTGCTGGGTTCCACTTCGCGACTTCTTCACGGATCTCGTCCATGCCGAATACACGTTGTTTAATGAACTCTTTGTCTTCCCATTGGTTTGCAAAGACGTGCCATAACACACCCCAGATAAACGCAACGTCAGAACCTGGACGAAGAGAAACGTAGTGATCTGATTTCGCAGCAGTACGCGTACGACGAGGATCCGCAACAACGATCTTACAGTTGTTCTTCTCTTTCGCGATTAAGATGTGCTGCATCGCAACCGGGTGAGCTTCTGCTGGGTTCGAACCAATGAACAGCATCGATTTACAGTTGTGCATGTCATTGAACGAGTTTGTCATTGCACCGTAACCCCAAGTGTTCGCAACACCGGCTACTGTGGTTGAGTGACAAATACGTGCTTGGTGGTCAACGTTGTTGGTGCCCCAAAGCGAAGCCATCTTACGGAATGCATAAGCTTGCTCGTTACTGTGTTTCGCACTACCTAGGAAGTAAACTGAATCAGGGCCAGACTCTTTACGAAGTTCTAGCGCTTTGTTACCGATCTCTTCAATCGCTTGTTCCCAAGAAAGCTTCTTCCACTTACCGCCTTCCAATTTCATTGGGTACTTAAGACGACGTTCACCGTGGCCGTGCTCACGAAGTGCTGCACCTTTCGCACAGTGTCCACCAGCGTTGAATGGGTGATCGAATGCAGGCTCTTGACCTGTCCATACGCCATTTTGAACTTCAGCGTAGATACCACAACCCACAGAACAGTGAGAACAGATAGTACGTTTCACTTCTGTTTTCGCTTCTGGATCGACTGATTTAGCCTGTGCTTTCTTCATCATACCTGGTGCAAATAGACTTGCGCCTACCACTGCGCCACCAGCAGCTAATGAAGTGTTTTTCATGAAGGCACGTCGAGACACACCTAGCTGATTGGTTTCTTTGCTCACACTATCGGAGCGTTTGACAAGTTTCATCCGTTATCTCCTAAAGTGTGTCGTAGTAATCGCGAATGTGTTGCGTCTCACGATACCCTGTCTTCTTCACGTCTTCTTTCGAAATTTCAACAGTTTCTGAAGCGGTTGCCACTTTAGTTGTACCAGCGACAACGGCACCAGCAACGGCTGCAGTCGTCAAGCCTTTGAGTAGATCCCTACGGCTTGTATTTATATCTTTATTATCTTTCATCATTGCTTCCTTACCTTACGGTAGATCTTTTTTTGGAGGCTTAATGCCCCTCTATCGATATAATCGCGTACTGCTCGATTACTCGTAATCAGTGACGTTTTTCACATCAATCTTTAATTTGTGCTTACTGCTTTTTGTATTCACGCTAAAACGCACTTGTTCTAACGTTAAGAATGCTTCACACAGTTGAGCGGCCGATTTGTAGAAGTTCGCGCTTTCTGCCCCTTCAAGCTGACGCGTGAAAGAGTTAAACCAAGGGCCAAGATGCTTATTGAATACCGCCTGTTGCAGTGCTTCTTCTTCAGCCGTTAGCATCGCCATCACTTCACACAGTGCTGCGATATGATCTTCCGGCTCTTTCACTTGATCGTCACGCTCAATGCCTAAAAGCTCTAAGTCATGACGAATCTCTGCCAATGGTTTTTCCATCATGGCGCCAGTGCGATGCCAAGAACCAAATGGAACGACTTCTCCACGCCCAATACCGATGAACAAATCTTGATATTCGTCTTCAAGAGCTTCACGGTTTGATTCTGTTGCCGCTTGTTGAATGGCAATCCAAGCCTTTTGCATTGCGCTTTCAGACGCTTCAATATCGAGTGTTTTTAGAAAGTCGATCACCTCTTCAGAAGGTGCGCTGCGAAACAGTGCGGATAGAACCAAATAGATCTCAGTTCTTAGTGTCTGTTCTTGTGCCTGATCCAAATTCGTTTCCAAGGCTAACTCCTAGTATTTCAATTGTTTCAATGGGTCTTGAGCCATTGAATCGAACATATCCACCACACGGCAGTCTTCACACATAGCAATACGATTAATCGCTGCTTCATCTGAAAAGTGAGAGTGACCGCGTAACTTGTTCTGTAACATGTCAATCATAGACTGAGGTGCGAATGGTTTATGGCAACGTACACATTCCGCAGCTTTCTCTTCATGAATCACAACTGCTTTTTGACGTTCTTCTTTTACCCAGTTCATACGAGGCGTAAGAGTCAGAACATTTTCAGGACATGCCTTTTCACACAAGCCACATTGAATACAGTCTTGTTCTACAAATTTAAGTGATGGAGAAGCCCCGTCGGTATGAAGTGCACGTGTCGGACACACAGCCACACAGCTCATACATAACGTACAATCTTTGCTATCACACGAAACGTTGCCGTAAGGTGCGTTTGACGGAAGCTCAACAATATTTTCAACAGGAATACGAGCTGAAGACATCGCATCAAGTGCTGTAAATAGACGTTGGCGCTTGTTGCCTTGAAGATCGCCAAGTGCAAGGTCGAATGAATCCACACAAAGTGTTGGAGGACATTCACGTAGAGATTCTAAGTACAGAATATCGATGGTTTCTTTTGGAATACCGATTTGATCTAGTAGTTCTTGAGCAATCCCTACTTCGTTATTCAGAACACGAATGATCGTTTCTGGCATAAAGCGAGATGCGGCAAACAGAACCTGAGTTGCGCCATTAACTAAAGCTGCAAACCAAGTATCGATACCAATAGATGGCAGTTCTTCTACGACAATTGGAATCACGTTATCTGGTAGCGCTTTAAGAGCCATCACGTTGTAAGTCTCATGACGTGAGCTACAGATAAGTACGATTGGATCCAGACCCCCCGCTTGCTCGTAGTTAGCTAGCGTACGTTCAATGAATTTTTGAGTATCGTCAGGGTTAGGTAATGCGTAAGAGATAGCTTCTGTCGGACAGCTCGTTGCACACGTACCCACGCCTTGACATAGGTAAGGGTTAATCTCGATCTTATGACCCGTCTTATCTGAGCCTTCACTTGAAAGTGCACCAGCAGGACAAGCATCAACACAACGCTCACAACCTTTAACACCACGAGAACTGTGTGCACATAGGTCTGTGTCCAAACGGAAGAACTTAGGCTTATCAAACGTGCCCATTAACGTAGGAATTTCTTCTAACGCTTCAGCCAGTTTTGGATAACCACGACCTACTGGGTAATAACCAGGAACAGGCACTTCTTCAGTCATGCAGCTATTCAGACATAAGTCCAAAACCACATCAAAACAGTCATGATTGATTGCTACTTTTGCAAGGTTATTGGTTCGGCCTTTGTTTTCGATTAGAACTTCGAACGTACCAAGGAACCCTGAAACCTGAACAGCATTTGCGTAGTAAAGCTCTGACTCAGTATTCGTTGCCTTCACACCATCTGTCGAAAGCAGTGTTAGGCTTGTTAACTGAGGTAATTGCGCCGCAGCACTTTCAATGATCGCAGTTGGACCAATAACAAGTGTATTACCGCCGCTTTCGTAGCTAACAGTAGGTGGAATCAGATTTGTTAACTCAACTGTATTTTCAAATGCATACAGTCTTGCTTTAGCGTTATTTGAATTTGCTTGTTCTAATAATTGTTTAAGCATTGCTCAGTTCCATCTTTGGACATGGATAATCTGTTCAACCTTTATTGTAGTAAGCGAGAGAGAACTTGCTGAGTAATCCGTTAACAACTAACCCTTTAGCCAGTGTGTCGTTCGTCAGACCGTGAACTCATCTATCTACAAAAAAGTTGATAATGAACGTTATTTTGCAAATGCCATGCCAATTTAATATGCCTTATATTTCAGTGATTTAATCCTATATAACGTTTATTGTGCGTATAAAAAAACCGCTTGGGACATTTTGTCGCAAGCGGTTCATTGAGTGTTTAGTCAAAATGTACCTATTCTTTGTGTGGTATATTTTGTCCCACCTCTTTCAGGTCTGCTTCGTCTGACATTGTAGCGTTATTATCCGGTACTGTGTTTTTATACAGTTCTTTTTCTTTTTCTTTTTCTTTTTCGGTTATTTCGGCACTTTCTGACGTTTCAAGTTTATTATCAGATACCTCAAGATCGCTTTCAGAATTTTCTAAAACTTCACCTTCGTCTTTATTATCAATGATTTGCTCTTCTTCTGGCGCAGTTTCTTCTTCCGTTTTGTCTTTAACCCAATCACGCAAGGTTTCCGCAACCCCTTCAGAAAGAGACTTCAAATTACTGTAATCGTCGTCGTAATCATCTAAACCATCACGAACGTTGAATTCTTCTGAGAGGAATAATTTACGCAATGCCGCTTTTTTTACGCTTTCTGAAGCTTCTGACACCAATAATTGAGCAACAGACAAGTCTTCAGTCGTTTCTGATGCTATCTCCTGAGAGTCAATAGTTTGAGAATCGACAGCGTGTTCTGGAGACTCTTTTTCCAAAGTTCCACGTTCTAGTGACTCCGATGTTTCTGCGTCTATAGATGAAGCAGCAGACGAAGCCTCAGTGGAAGTAAGCTCAGTTTCCTCAAGCGTTTGTTGCGCTTCTAAAGGTTGGTCGGTTGATTCATCAAGCTTTCGTTGAGACCAACGGCTAAAAAAGTTAGTTGCCATTAGAACGACCTGCCCCTTTGCGCTTCTTGCGTCTTGCTTCTAATAATTCACCATGACGACCGATAAAGGCTTCCATCCAAGCTTGTACAGGCAATGGCATGTCGTAAGACAATACTTGGTTATCTCCGTCCATGTATTGGCCTGCGACTGTTTGTGATGCTGTCAGTAATTGAATAATAGGTTTACCGGAGTCAACATTATCCATAACTAAGAATAGCTTAGGTTGCTGAGAGCTTAGATTGAAGCGGTAGTCGGTACGTTCGTCTTTGTGCAACTGAAGCAAACATACGTCTGGGGTTTCATGTTCAGGTGATAATTCAAAACCGATGAGTTCCCATTGAGTTGTTACCCAAATGCCAGTTTTGATCTCTTTCTCTATTCTTTGGACACCGATTGGCCAAGCTGCTTCTGTTTTTTCATATTGTTCTTGGAATTCTTTTATCTCAGACATACTTCACCCAATTGATTTTCTTTGGTCTGAAAGCACTTAGGACATTTTGTACTGTGCGCAATCATATACACCCCATAAAGCAATAAACACGCCAATACGGATTACCTACGAGAGCGTATCTATAGCGTTCGTTATCAAGTTGTCATTATAACGTTAGTCGATACTGGTTATTTCAGACAACTCCACCCAGTGAACTCTCATATTTTGCGCTATTTTAATCTAATGCTTCATGTTTCCATCAATCCCCGTTATTTTGGAATAAGATTTGCAGACTCTAGTCTCAGAGCTATGGCATGTTCGAAACGATAATCGAAACCTAAGCTATAGCGAACTAACAAACTAGCGCATTGATGAATGAGAGCCTTATTGCTCTTGTTGACTTCTTATCTCATAAAATCGCTATCTCATTAAGTAGGAAATGACTGTGGTAAAACCAAACATAATAAAAACCAGTGAGAACCCACTTCAGACAATCGAAGTTGAAGTGTTTGATGAATATGGCGAAAAGCTAACGAAACAGATCGCGTGTGAGCGCCCTCTTACCGTCATGTTGAACTGGAAAGAGATCGTAACCCTGATGACGCTCGGCTCACGCCCTGAATCTTTAGTCTTGGGTTATTTGAAGAACCAAAGCTTCCTTTCTGATCCAGAAGCCGTTGAATCAATCATCATCGACTGGGAAACCAGCTCAGCAGCGGTTATCACCAAAGAAGATACGAGCCAACTTGAGCAAGCGCTTAAGAAGAAGACAGTTACCTCTGGCTGTGGCCAAGGTACCATGTATGGCAACGTGATGAAGCAATTGGAAGATTACCAAGTGCCTCAAACCAAGATTAAGCAATCTGAAATCTATACGGCTCTAGAAGCGCTGACTCATTATAACGACACCTACAAGAAAGCGGGTGCGGTTCATGGCTGTGCTGTTTGCAAAGACGACAAGGTTCTATCGTTTGTTGAAGATGTTGGCCGACACAATGCCGTTGATACATTGGCTGGTGAGATGTGGCTTAACAAAGAGACAGGTGAAGATAAGATCTTCTACACCACAGGCCGTTTAACGTCTGAGATGGTGATTAAGGTTGCGCAGATGGGAATCCCTGTTCTACTGTCACGCTCTGGCGTTACACAAATGGGCTTAGATTTAGCGCAGAAGTTCGGCATCACTACGATTGCTCGCGCTAAAGGTTTACGCTTCCAAGTGTTCACGGGTGCAGACAAGATTGACTTTGATGTGAAAGGTGAATAATCAGCAGTCGGAAAAAAGCGTAGGTTTGATTGGTGATTCACTAACCGCTTCTAATTGTAAAGTTCTGATGTAAATAGTTAGTGACCCATCAAGGATAAATACATAGAAACTTAGCTAGATACAAAAACGCCGTCATGCTTTTTAGTATGACGGCGTTTTTAATTTTCAATTTATAGCTTAATTTCCAACGCATAGAGTTGAAAACTAAGGCTAACTTAAAGCTTAGCCGCGTGCTTTCAAGAACTCAGCGTAAGTACCGCGGAAATCGTTGATCTTGCCATCTTTGATTTCAAGGATACGAGTTGCAAGCGAGTCTACGAATACACGGTCGTGAGATACGAAGAACAATGTGCCTTTGTAGTTCTCAAGAGCCAAGTTAAGCGCTTCGATAGATTCCATATCCATGTGGTTTGTTGGCTCATCCATTAGCAGGATGTTTGGTTTATGCATCATGATCTTACCAAGAAGCATACGACCTTGCTCACCACCAGAGATAACCTTTACAGATTTCTTAATGTCGTCTTGACCAAATAGCATACGACCTAGGAAGCCACGAACAACTTGCTCGTCTTCGCCTTCTTGGCGCCATTGGCTCATCCAATCAAACAAGTTCATGTCTGTCTCGAAATCGTGTGCGTGATCTTGAGCGTAGTAACCGATGTTTGAGTTTTCAGACCACTTGTACTCACCTGTGCGAGGCTCAAGAGCGCCAGCTAGTGTGTTAAGTAGTGTTGTTTTACCCACACCGTTCTCACCGATGATAGCAACACGCTCACCTACTTCGAAAATACCGTCGAACTTGTTGTATAGGTCTTCTTCAAAACCTTGAGATAGGTTTTCAACCACAAGTGCGTTACGGAATAGCTCTTTAGACTGTTCGAAACGGATGAATGGGTTTTGACGGCTAGACGCTTTAACTTCGTCTAGTTGGATCTTATCGATCTGCTTAGCACGTGACGTTGCTTGCTTCGCTTTAGATGCGTTAGCAGAGAAACGAGATACGAACGTTTGAAGTTCAGCAATTTGTGCTTTCTTCTTAGCGTTGTCAGACAGTAGACGCTCACGAGCTTGAGTCGCAGCCGTCATGTACTCATCGTAGTTACCTGGGAATAGACGAAGTTCGCCGTAATCAAGGTCAGCCATGTGTGTACAAACAGAGTTTAGGAAGTGACGGTCGTGCGAAATGATGATCATTGTGCAGTTACGTTGGTTTAGCGTGTCTTCCAACCACTTGATGGTGTCCATGTCCAGGTTGTTCGTTGGTTCGTCAAGAAGCATGATATGCGGGTCTGCAAACAGTACTTGAGACAATAGAACACGAAGTTTCCAACCCGGTGCTACTTCGCTCATCAGACCGAAGTGCATTGATTCTTCAATACCTACCGCTAGAAGAAGCTCACCAGCTTTAGCTTCTGCCATGTAGCCGTCCATTTCAGCGAACTGAACTTCAAGGTCAGCCACTTTCATGCCGTCTTCTTCGCTCATTTCTGGCAAAGAGTAAATGCGGTCACGCTCTTGCTTAATAGCCCAAAGCTCTTTGTGACCCATGATAACCGTGTCGATTACCGTGAATTCTTCGTAAGCAAACTGGTCTTGGTTTAGCTTAGCAACGCGCTCGTTTGGATCGTAGCTTACGTTACCAGCACTTGGCTCAAGTTCACCAGATAGGATCTTCATGAACGTCGATTTACCACAGCCATTCGCGCCGATTAAACCGTAGCGGTTGCCTTCGCCGAACTTAACTGAAATATTTTCGAAAAGTGGCTTAGCGCCGAATTGTTGGGTGATATTTGCTGTGGAGATCAATGCCATTACCTTTTTAATGTGAAAAACGCCGCAACGTTACTTGTTCAGGGCTTTAACTGCAAGTATTGATTGCAATTACTGGCCATTAAGTGAGTGATAACCTAGCCAAATCATAGTTTGAACTGACTCACATTTTTGGTTTTCTATTTATCGCCGTAAAACCGTCGATTTTAAGGAAAAACAAAATATCGAACAGCGCACCATAATGGGCGGTATATAACGTCCCAAATCATGCCAACCATTGAATATATCGTATGCTGATTGGTCACAGTAAAAGCCAACCCGATCAACGCAACAGAAGACATAATAAAGATGCTCAAATACTAGCCTAATCCCTGACAATTTCATGACAAAATCGCTCGAAACAGGAATAAAGTACTCGCCCCCGACACGGGGTTGGATTTCACAAAGTCAGATTATCTAACTATAGTAATCCTAACCTCATAATTCTAAGAGACTTTTATGCGTTCACTATCGCGCTTCTTAATCCTCACTTTGGCCATTCTCTCTTGGCCTAGTCATGCCAACTTGGAATATGACTTACAATCTCAGCCGCAGGTATCCGATTCTGCTGTTGATCTCGATGATCGAATTGATTCGTTACCCGACCCCCTCTTTATGGAACCGTCGGACAGACGCCAAGTCAATATATTGCTCGCTGAAGTGCTACAAGTTCAAAAGCAGGAAATCAAAACCTTCGAGCAACAGATAAAAGCCTACAGAGCGAACAACGACGCCGATCAATGGTTTGCCGTTCAAACCAGTTACGTCACTTTGAATAGCTTGAATGTGAGCAAGCAACACCTGTTAGAGCAGACGAATTCCGCTAATAAAGAGCGCCTAACGGGTTTTGGCCCCTACGGCGTAACTCAATTTAAGCAAGAGTGGGAATTAACCAAGCTCAACATTGAGTATCTTGTTTATTTCCAAATTCGTAGCTTTAAAGCGCTTGTTAAAGACATCTTTATTTCGCCAGTGCCAGTGATTGGTGCCTCACTAAAAGTGTTATTCATCTACTTCGGTTTAGTGTGGTGGCTTGCCAACAGCACCCGCTTGATTGAACTGTTTCGAATTAACTTTCTTGAAGCGAAAACGAACCCTCCTTTTCTGGTTCGCGTGATTTGGTATATCAGCCGCGCTGATCGTGCGATTGCTTGGCTAATTGCCATCACATTGTCATTGAGAGTGCTTTCTAGTATCCCTAGTCTTCAACATTTGATTTTCCTGGAGATCTTCACTTGGTGGATTCTAGGTGGTTCGATTGCCATCAGCTTTATTTTGGAATTTGCCTACCGTTTAGGTCGTACATCAAATCAAGAAGTGATAGCACTACGCCTATCGACTATTCGTCGTTACGTGTGGAGCTTCATCGTTGCGGGTGTGATTCTCCAGATATCAAGTATTACGCTAGGCAAAGGTACGATTTACAGCTGGATTTACAGCGCTCTGTTTTTCTGGTTTGTGCTGGTCACGATCTCAGTTCTCAGACTATGGAGAGCGAAGGTCTTCGATACGTTGCAACACATCTCTGATCGCCCGGTTTGGGTGAATTGGGCAGTAAACCGCAAGGATACCTTCTTACTTAATATATTGGCGACGGCCATTGGCATCGTGTGGTTGAGTGTTTACAACTTTCAACATCGAATTATGGCCCTGCTATCCAATTACACTTTGTTTAGCCAGGCCTTAGCTTATCTATTTAGAATTGAAGTTGCTAAACAGTCTGACCTTGATAAGAATCAGCAAAACTTGGTTCGAATCAAAGGCGATCAAACCTATGAATACATTCTTCCGGGTAATATCGACAGTACGTTGATAGATTACGCGGGAGATGAAATTAAGCAGTTATCACGCTACTTAATGTCAGACAGCCCGGCTATCTGTATTGTGTCTGGCGAACGTGGTGTCGGCGCGACAACGCTGCTATATACCTTACTGCACAAAGTCTCTAACGCTGAGCCTGTATACGTGAGTTGCCCTTATGCGGGTTACCAAGAGCTTTTAGCGCATTTAGCCGTGAGCATTGGCTTGGACGAAGAAGCGACTGAAATTCAAATATTAGCGCATCTTCGTAAGAGCAATACCACTTACCTTATCGCGATTGATAACGCACAACGACTGGTGCAACCAATGGTCGGTGGCCTGTCTGATTTGATTCGTTTGACCAACCTTCTGCGTCGTTCTAAAAAGAACCACCGTGTCGTGATATCGATCGCCAAATCAAGCTGGCGATTTGTGGATAGAGCGCGTGGCGAACGTTTGCTGTTTGACTTGGTGTGTTTCCTTCCGCGTTGGACAGAGAAACAAGTGGGTGAACTTCTAAATAGCCGTATCAATACGGAGCTTGAGAAGCCGTTGTCTTTTGATGGTTTAGTAGTCCCTAAGCAATGGGACCAAGATGATATGAGTGAAGAAGAACGTGCACGCCAAGGTTTCTATCGAATTTTGTGGCACTATTCTGATGGCAACCCTACCGTTGCGCTGCGTTTCTTCCGACTCTCTTTGAACCGAAACAAAGAGACAGATCAAGCAGTGGTGCGTCTGTTCCATGTTCCTGAAGCCCAGGAGCTGGAAAATATGCCGAAACCTATGCTGGCTGTGCTTCGTTCTATCGTACAACTGGAAATCGCTTCTCCGGAAGTATTGTCTGAATGTACACAGCTGAGCACGGCAGAGATAACGGGGATTCTGCGTTACTTTGAAAGCCGTGGTTATATTGGTTGGCATGAAGAAAAGGCTCGGATTTCTGAGCACTGGTTCCGCCATATTACGAACGTTCTCGACCGTCAACATCTACTGGTGAAGTAAAATGAAGAAGTTATTTATCCTACTATTTGTTGGCTTGGCAAGTGCTGTCAGTTTCCCGACCTTTGCGACGGAAGAGTTAGCTAACGTAGAAAACATCTCTAAAATAGCGAGCCTTGTGCGATGGAGCGGCGTGTTCTTCTCCATGATCGTTATTGCTGCGATGTGGTTATTGCTTAAGTTCATCAACTCGTTAGTGACCAGCTTTGGTAGTCAGTTCGTGCAATATCGAATGCTACTACAAAAACTGCAGTCGTTTACTCAGTTCTTCATCTATGTGAGCACCGGTCTTATCGTGTTCATGATGAGCTTTAGAATCAACGACCAAATACTGGCTTTGATTGGTGGTACCCTCGCCGTGTCAGTCGGCTTTGCGCTTAAAGATTTGGCAGCTTCATTCATCGCGGGCATCACGGTAATGATTGATAGACCCTTTCAAGTTGGTGACCGCGTCACGTTCGAAGGCAACTACGGAGATATCATTACCATCGGTTTGCGTTCAGTGCGAATGAGAACGCTGAACGATGACATCATTACCATTCCTAACAACAAGTTCTTAAATGAAGTGACCACCAGTGGTAACTACGGTGCGTTGGACATGCAGGTGGTGATTCCGTTTTACGTCGGTATGGATGAAGACATCACCCTAGCCCGTGACTTAATTCAAGAAGCTGCGTCTTCGAGTCGTTACATCCACTTACCGAAGCCTGTCACGGTTTTGGTTAAACAGACGATTACCGATAACTACCTAGCGATACAGCTAACCTGTAAGGCTTATGTTGTGGATACTGCGTATGAGAAGCTGTTTGAAACCGACATTACCCTGCGTGTGATGAAAGAGTTTAAGAAGCACAACATCAACCCACCGAAGATTTCAGTGGCAGCGCATTAGGCTTGATGCTTTTGACGTTAGTTTCTTATAGCAAATGACTAACCATAAATAAAAACACCTCCGAACTTATCTCAAGTGCGGAGGTGTTTTTTATGGGCTTTTTATCTTCAGCTCAGTTGTATTTAGGCTAAACCTTAAAGTATTTCAATTGCTCAGTAAGGTGCTCTGTGGTGTTCGCCATTTTCTGACTGTCTTCTGCGAGCGATTGTGAGGCCTGCAGCACTTCATTTGCAGCGAGATGAATACCAGTGACACTTTCACTCATTTCAGTGGCTACCGTGCTTTGCTGTTCCGAGGCCGCGGCGATCTGCGCGACCATGTCGTTAGCGTTATGCAGTTCATTCACAATCACATCGAGTTGTTGGCGAGTTTCGTTAGACGCGACAACGCTGTGGTCAACCTTCTCGTTACTGCTTTGCATTGCCTCAAAGGTACGTTCTGCTTGTTGAGTCAGTTTCTCAATCGTGGATTGCACTTCGTTAGTTGAATTTTGAGTGCGGCTAGCAAGATTTCGAACTTCATCAGCAACCACTGCGAATCCTCTGCCTTGCTCTCCTGCACGTGCCGCTTCTATTTCTGCGTTGAGCGCTAACAAGTTCGTTTGTTCTGATACATCACGAATCACACCAACGACTTGGCTTATTTCAGTCACGCCTGATTGCAGATCTCTGACTAAGTTATTCGCGTTACTTAATTTCATAGCTGACTGACTTTATTATTTGTTTTGATTATGGATTTCGGTCAAGGTATCAAAATTTCGTACGGTTCGGATGATATGCATCAAGATCAAAAGATATGCACTGTGCTACATAACCAAAAAGAGGTGCTCGTCAAACCGAAAGAGGTTGAGATTTGGTTTGCGATATATTAGTAGTGCAGAATTTTCGTGCTTGGGCTAAAACGTTCGTGTAATAGCCCAAGCGCGTTAGAAATATTATCAGATGATAATATCAGTGAATGAGTTCTTAGAACTTATAGGTTTGATACAAGCAATTGAGGTGTCGCTTTCTGTTGAAGATAGATACTAAAGCAACTTCCCTTACCTACCTCAGATTCAACTCGGATCTCGCCGCCAGTTTGGCTCAAGATACTCTGAGATACTGACAACCCTAAGCCCGTGCCATCTCGTTTGGTGGTATAGAAAGGCGAGAAGATACGTTTCAGTTGTTCTTCCTTAATACCGCAGCCTTCATCTTGAACATGAACGATAGCGCCATGAGACACACCATTTTCAACCCAGTCTTCACTCGAAATGGTTAACGTGCCCTGACCGTCCATTGCATGAATCGCGTTCATTTGTAGGTTAACCAGAATCTGTAGCAATTGGTTTCGATTGACCTCGACTGAGGTTTTAGCGTTCAGCTGCGTTACGTACACAATGCCTTTCTTCTTCGCACCTGTTTTTACGAGCGTAATACTTTCATCCACTATTGGGTTGATATGTTGCCACGTAATTTCGTCTTGTACGCCGCCGTGACGGCTGTATTGAAGCAGGCTTCGTGTGATATTTCGAATTCGGTCAATCTGCTCCATGATCGCGTGGACTTCCTCATTTACACGGCTCACTTCATCGCCCAGTTCAAACTTCATCAGTTCAACGTTGCCAAGAATCACGGCGGTTGGGTTATTGATCTCATGAGCAATACCTGCCGTTAATTCACCTAACGCGGCCAGTTTTTCATTGACCACCAGCTTATCTCTGGCTTGATTGAGAAGCTTGATGTGCAGTTCAAGTTCTTCAGTTTTCTCTTTCAAACTCGCGGTACGAGAATGCACTTTGCACTCTAGTTCAGACGCCGCTTGTTGAATCTCTTGATTACGCTCGTGCAGTAGATCCAACATCTTATCGAACTGTTTAGCGAGCAGTGTCAGTTCGTGTTGATCATCCAAACCTAGCGTACCAATTCGCTTGTCTTGCCCCATCTGTACTAGCTTCACCACTTTATGAATGCGTTCGATTGGGTTGAAAAGATCACGTGCGCCACGGTGAACGATCAAACCGGATGCCAACAGAAGCAACACAATGGTAATGCTAATTTCGCCAAGGTTGGTTAAGTACGTTTCTATCAGCGGCCAAATCAAATAACCGGTGTAAAGCATACCAATCACATTATTAAACTGGTCATGGATTGGTTGGTAAGCTGTGATGTACCAAGCATCGTAAACATACGCTCGATCTAGCCACTCTTTACCTTCATTCAAGACTTTCGAGTGAACCTCGTGAGAAACACGTGTACCAATGGCGCGCCCTACACTGTCTTCACTGCTCAAAGGCACGTTGGTGCTAACACGAAGATCATCAAGGAAAACCGTGACCGTTCCTATATGACGATTAAAACCTTCTCGTTGTGGATAGATAAGGTTACTGATTTGGTCAACAAGTTGAGTACTGTTATTCAGTAAGATCCCACCATCCAGAAAACCAATCACATGATCATGTTCATCTTTGATGGATACAACGGTTCGGCTTACCAATCCGCGAGTCTCGACCTCTTGCCCGTTGAGCATCGGAACTTCCGCTTTTTTAGCGAGGTCACGATCGAGATAATTGAGTTCATTACGGCTTAAGACACTGAAAAATGAAGGCTTGTGAGTTAAGTTTAGATATTCGAGTTTCTTTTCCATGCTCTCGACACTGCGCCAGCGCAGAAAATCGAGCTCATAGCGAGATTTGTTCTCAGACACCCAGCGAGTTAGCTCTTCGTGTGAAAGATCACTCGCGAGTTTGGTTCGAAAGTTATAAGACTCGGCGAACGCACGAACGTTGTATGCTTGCTGATTTTGGATCAGGTGAATACTGTTATCGGCAACATCCAAGCGTTCATCAACATCAATCAGAGCGCCCTGCCACGTGTAACGTATTGACCAATACAGTGTGATAGCCACAAGCGCGCACAAGGTCAGAATGATCGGAGCTGATGTTAGGAATAATAATCGGTAGCGAACCATGGTTTTGAATCGGAACGCCCACTTTGACCACCAACGACGTCTAATCGGCATATTCAGAGCCTTCTGTGTTCCAATCTTTGTACTTACGCTCTAGCGTTTTACGTGCGACGCCAAGATCTCTTGCAGCTGCCGATTTATTGCCATCATGAAAACTAACCAGCTGTTCTATATGAGATTTTTCTACTTCTTTGAGTGTCCAAGTGTTTGGATAACCCTCGGCAGCGTCTGCATTATTCAAGTTTGGCATTTCCGCACCATGTGACACCGTCACTGAAATGCTAGCGGGAACAGGATCACCATTAATCTCGCGCCAATAGTGTGCTGGTGGCTTGTCTAAAAGAATGCATCGTTCGACTAAGTTTTTAAGTTCACGAATATTTCCCGGCCATTCGTATTCGTTCAACGCCAAGATATCTTCATGTGCCCAATTTGGAACTGGCATGCCAAGCTCGCTCGATAAAAGACGAGTAAAGTATGGAACAAGTTCAATCAGGTCTGACGGGCGCTCTCTCAATGGCACCACATCAATCTTAAGTACATTGAGTCGGTAGAACAGATCGCGGCGGAAGTGCCCTTTATCGACCTCTTCTTGAAGATTTCGGTTGGTCGCCGCCACCACTCGTACGTCAACGGAAATTTCCTTTTCGTTACCGACTGGACGAATGGTTCTTTGCTCTAACACGCGTAGCAATGCAGCTTGCATTGGCAGTGGCATTTCACCAATTTCATCAAGGAACAAGGTGCCACCACTTGCGACTCGGAAAAGACCTTCACGGTTTTTCTTCGCACCAGTAAATGCGCCTGATGTATGTCCAAACAGTTCACTTTCTAGAAGCTCTGGAGCAATCGCACCACAGTTGATTGGCACAAATGGACCTGTGCGTTTACTGGCTTCATGTACACCACGAGCAACCAGCTCTTTGCCGGTACCCGACTCACCTTCTATCAAGACGGACGCTCGAGACGGTGCAAATTGACTGATCAGCAATTTAAGTTGTTTGGTCTTGTCTGAATTGCCAATCAGTTCAGTCTTGATATGACGACTCACATCACGCTTCAACGCGTACTGCATTCTTTGGTCGAGTCGCTTATCCATACAACGCAGAACCGCTTGTATCATCTGTTCGAGGTTGAACGGCTTAAGAATAAAATCTGAAGCACCAAGCTTAAGCGCGGATATGGTCATCTCTAGATCGGCATAACCCGTCATGAAAATCACATCGGCGCGTTTGTCGTTGTCGTTAAACGCCTCTTCCCACTCAATGCCAGATCGGCCTGGTAGGTTGATATCAAGGACAATCAGATCAAAATGTTCGCTCGAACGCAGCGTTTCAGCCTCTTCAACCGATCCTGCGCTCGACACCTTGCCAAAGAACTTACCTAGTGCTTTCTTTAAGATAGCCTGCATACCCAATTCATCATCGACGACCAAAACGGAAAAGGCCTGATACTGAGTCAATGTGTTCGGGTTGAGATTGGATGCAGATGAACTAGGTAAAGACATAATGATTAGCCGGTGAGAAAAGTTGGGACAGAGTGTACCAATTAACCTTTTCTCCAACAGGGACAATGTGCGACATTTTGTCCTAGCTCATGTTTTGATTCATTTTAACGGGGTAAAAGACTCAGTTTTGTCCGAAATAACAGCAATTTAATGAAATCTGATGCATTATTTGTTGGCATTAAGATTGCTTATAAGGTGTAGATTTCTAATTACAACAATTAGCGTCTTATGCACATGCCCTCTTTGAGCCCTTTAAAATTGAAGGCATGTCATTCATTTATAACAGAATGGACATAATAATAATGAAAGCAATTCCCCTAACTATTGCAGCTCTATCTATCGTCAGTTACACGGCTAGCAGCGCGGAAGACACCACTCATATTAAGTTGGCGACAACCACAAGTACTTATCACTCTGGTCTACTGGACTACTTATTGCCTGAGTTCGAAAAAGATTCTGGTATCAAGGTTGATGTTCTAGCTGCGGGTACCGGTAAATCACTTCGCATGGGCGAAAATGGTGATGTTGATTTGGTAATGACTCACGCACCAAAAGCTGAAGCGAATTTCGTAGAAAAAGGCTACGGCGTTTTACCTCGTAAGCTGATGTATAACGACTTTGTCATCGTTGGTCCACAAAGCGACCCTGCAAAAATTGAATCTCAAAAAGCAGTGGCAGATGTGTTCAAAGCGATCGCGACTAATAACGTGACGTTTGTGTCTCGTGGCGACGACTCTGGTACTCATAAGAAAGAGATGGGTATTTGGGCGCAAACTAAAATTGAACCAAACTTTGGTGGTTACCGCAGTGTTGGTCAAGGTATGGGCCCTACTCTGAACATGGCGTCAGAGATGCAAGGCTACACCATGACAGACCGTGGCACATGGTTGGCTTACCAAAACAAACTGGATCTTAAAATCCTTTTCCAAGGTGACAAGAACCTATTCAACCCTTACCAAGTAATCCTTGTTAACCCAGAGCGCTACCCAAGCATTAACTATCAAGCAGCGAAAGTATTCAGTGATTGGTTGGTGAACCCTAAAGGTCAGAAACTGATTAACGACTTTAAACTGCATGGCAAACAGCTGTTTGTTGCAAGCGCAGAATAGTTTGTTGTAAGTGAACCGTCGTTTTCTGTAAGTAAAAGTAGCGCTAAGGGTTCAACCCGAATCAATTAGCGCTACGCTTAACTAAACAGTTAACGAAGCACCTAAGCAATATCGCTTTAATAACTATCTTGTTTAACAGCAGGTCGCTATAAAGCTGTCTCGCTTTAATAGCGTTCACGCTTAACAACACATTCATGCTTAGAAACACAATCATGCTTAAGAGCAATCGCTGACCAATACACACTCAAATAGTTTGGGTCAGCTATGATTAACATCAGTCATTACCGATAAAGACCTATTATCGATTCACACGAGATACTTCATGACCCTATGGCAAACAACGATTGATGCAATGAACCTACTAGTGAGTTTTGACCACGAATTGTGGAAAATCGTCGCGGTATCTTTCAGCGTATCTTTGTCCGCCATCTCATTAGTGATTGTTCCTGCAATCCTTATGGCTTTCTTATTGGCTTATACCGAGTTCCCCGGGAAGTGGGCATTGTTATCGGTGATCAACACCCTGCAAGCTATCCCAACCGTGGTTATCGGTTTGTTGATGTACATGATGCTCTCTCGCTCTGGCCCGTTAGGTGATTGGGAATTACTGTTCACCCAAAAGGCGATGATTCTAGGTCAGATGCTGATCTGTTTCCCAATCCTAGTTGCGATGATGCATGGCGCTCTGCAGGCCAGTGACCGCCGAGCGGTAGAAACCGCGCGCACGCTTGGCGTATCAACGACTCGTGTGGCGTGTACGTTAATTTGGGAAACGCGCTTCCCTCTTTTAGCTGCAACTATCGCTGCCTTCTCTCGTATCGTCACTGAGGTTGGTTGTTCAATGATGGTCGGTGGCAACATTATGGGGATGACAAGAAACATCCCAACAGCTATCGCTATGGAAAGCCACAAAGGCGCATTCGCTCAAGGCGTCGCCCTCGGTATGGTGTTATTAGCATTGGCATTAGCCCTTAACTTTTTCCTTTCCAGTGTGAGAGGAAAAGGCTATTTAAGAACTTAGGAACGCTGTCATGAGTATAAAAATAACAACGCAGCAAATTTCAATGCGCTACAAAGAGCGTGTTTTGTTCCATATTCCCGAATTGTCGATCGGCCCCAACGATGCCATTTATCTCAAAGGAGATAATGGTGTGGGTAAAACGACCCTACTTAAAATATTGTCTGGATTGATTCAGCCCAGCTCTGGCCGCATTCAGTCTCCGACACAAAGCTGGCAGCAGATCTTATTCCCTAGGCTCAAGTTCAAAGACATTATCTACCTGCATCAAACCCCCTATCTTTTTGATGGTTCGGTGTACCAAAATGTCGCTTATGGCATTCGCTTTAACAAAGAGAGCCAAAAAGATAAGCGAGCTCAAATAATTAATGCATTGAGAATGGTAGGTTTAGAAACCTTGGCAGATGAACACATTTCTGTGTTGTCTGGTGGTGAGCGTCAACGCGTTGCAATGGCACGAGCCTGGATTCTTAAGCCGTCAATCTTGCTTATGGATGAACCAAGTGCCTCTTTAGACAAAGAATCTATTGAAAGATTGGTGATAATGGCCGAAGATCTTCTTCAAAGAGGCGCGAGTTTAGTCATCACTAGTCACCAAACTAACGCGTTAACCGACTTATGTAAGAAGCAATGGTGGATCAAAGACAATACTTTGACCGAATCCCCGCTTTTTCAAGTTATTAAGAAAGATAAAGCACAAGAGAATATTTATGCTGCTTCCAACGCAAACTAGTTGGGTTATTTTGGCTGGCGGGCAGGCCAGCCGTATGGGCGGAAAAGATAAAGGACTCGTTGAGCTCAACGGTTCTCCGCTTATTCAATACGTTATAAACAAGCTGTCACAACAAGATGTCAGCATCACTATCAATGCCAATCGTAACTTAGACAGCTACCAAGCATTTGCTCCGGTTGTTTCCGATTCTTTCCCTGACTACCCAGGTCCGTTGGGTGGCATTCATGCTGGCCTTAAAAACGCGAGCACAGACTGGGTTGGTTTTGTCCCTTGCGACAGCCCACAAATCAGTGACGACCTTGTTGAGCGTTTTTGTTCTGCAGTAAAAGAAGACAGTGACATTCTTGTCGCGCATGATGGCGAATTTAAGCAACCTGTATTCACCCTATTCCACAAACGTGTTCTACCAAAGTTAGAAGCGTTTTTGGAACGTGGTGACCGTAAAATCATCTTGCTATACAAAGAGTGTGTTACCGAATACGTTGATTTCAGCGATTCTCCTAACTGCTTTGTTAATCTCAACACGCCAGAAGAACTCACCCAATTCGGAACGCTTCAATAATGAAAGATTCTAAACAACGCCCTAACCTTCCTTTATTGGGCTTTGCTGCTTATAGCGGTACAGGCAAAACGACCGTACTTGAAGCCCTGCTTCCTCTGTTGACTGATGCGGGTTTAAAAGTTGGCGTGTTAAAACATGCTCACCACGATTTTGATGTCGATAAGCCGGGTAAAGACAGTTACCGCTTGCGTAAAGCGGGCGCAAACCAAATGTTGATCGCTTCTCGTAATCGTCACGTGATGATGACAGAAACACCAGAAGCCGAAGCCGATTTTGATTACCTGCTGACTCGATTTGATACCAACACGCTTGATCTGATTTTGGTTGAAGGCTGTAAGAACATCGCCTTCCCTAAAATTGAACTGCACCGAGATGAAGTGGGCAAACCTTGGTTATATCCAAACGATAACAACATTATTGCTATCGCGGCAGACAGCCAAGTTGAATCAGAACTGCCACAAATGGCGATCAGCGATTTAGAAGCGATTCGTGATTTCATCATCAATTACGCGCAGTCCTTTGACCTTGCCTCTACAACAGGCAAAGCAGTGTCATGCTCATCTTCAAAAGACGCTGCGCCAGCTGTTTGTTGTGATTCGTTCTCTCCTGCAGGTTTAACCGTTACTCAAGGTCAGCAAAAGATTGTTGATAGCATTGACGCACTCGATCTCACAGAGAGTGTTGAATTACTGCAAGGCTACGGCCGTGTGCTGGCTGAAGATGTGATTTCGCCAATCAACGTTCCTCAGAATACCAACTCTGCAATGGACGGTTATGCAATTCGTAGTGAAGATCTAGAATTGGACAGCTACAACATCGTTGCTGAAGTCATGGCGGGTCACAGCTACGAGCAAATCGTTCAACAAGGTGAAGCGGTTAAGATCATGACGGGCGCACCAATGCCAGAAGGCGTTGATGTTGTCGTGATGCGTGAACAAGCCGTCCGAGATGGCGATAAAGTTAGCTTCCCTGATGCTAAAATCTCGGTCGGACAAAATGTCCGTATGGCAGGTGAAGATTTAGAAATCGGCCAACCTGTCTTTACACGTGGCACACGCATTGAAGCGCCAGAAATGGGCATGATGGCGTCGTTAGGTTTTGGTACCTGCCCTGTTCTGCGTAAAGTGAAAGTGGGTGTGTTCTCTACGGGTGATGAAGTTCAAGCGCCGGGGCACGAGCAAAAACCAAACTCTATCTATGACTCAAATCGTTTTACTATTATCGGCATGCTTCAAAAGCTCGGCTGTGACATCGTCGATTACGGCATCATTGAAGATGATGAGCAGAAGATGATGGATGTGCTGCATTCTGCGTCGCTTGAAACCGATATGGTTTTGACTTCTGGTGGTGTGTCTGTTGGTGATGCGGATTACATCAAGCTTGCGTTAGATAAACTGGGTGAAATCAACTTCTGGCGTATCAACATGCGTCCAGGTCGCCCATTGGCTTACGGTAAGATTGAGAACAAGCCGTTCTTTGGTTTACCGGGTAACCCTGTTGCTGTGATGGTGTCGTTCATTAACTTTGTTGAGCCTGCGATCCGTAAGCTTCAAGGTCAAACGAACTGGACACCAGTAAAAGCAAATGCTGTAGCAACTGAACAACTGCGCTCACGCCAAGGCCGTACTGAATTTAGCCGTGGTGTGTTCTCGATGAATGAATCTGGCGTGCTTGAAGTGAAAACAACGGGCAAGCAAGGTTCAGGTATTCTGCGTTCAATGAGTGAAGCGAACTGCTTAATCGAAATCTCTCCAGCAGTTGATACTGTGAAAGTTGGCGAGACAGTGACGATCATTCCTCTGCAAGGTCGTGTTTGATTCAAAGCTCAAACACCTAAATTGACTTAGCTGCTTTTTAATTGACTTAGAAGCTCATTGCTAAGACATAGACGAAGCCCCTTCTATCGAGCTTTCGATGTTAAGGGGCTTTTTGTTCTTTTCGTTTCGTGAAAGACAACCTGTTCGTTGCCTAAAAGACAAATAGCTTAAATTACGCTAAACGTTAGAACGATAATCTTAAGATTTCTTATCATAACCTTGAGCCACGTACTGTTTTTATGTAGAGTGCGCGCAAAGTAATAATTCTATTGGAGAGCATCATGGCTCGTACCATTCTGTACACTTACAAAGACGAAGACAAAGAGTTACTGTTTTCGAAACAAGAACACCGCACGATCCAAGAAGCTGTAGCTGCAGCCGAAGGTATCGACATCACTGAGTACCTAAAAACTGAGCAACAGCTTGAGTTTATTTCTGATACTAAAGCGGTTCGTAACTACCAAGACAACTATTTCCGCAAGCTTGGCTTTACTAAGCTTACGTTGAAGCAAAAAGACAACCTTGGTGTTGGTAAAAAGAAGAAGTAAGCCCTCTGGCTTCTTTTTCTCGTTCTGTAGTTTCTAGCTTTTCGTTTGCACTTGAGAGCTAAGAAGTTAAGAGCTAAAGAAACGGAAACACCGAACAATAAAAAATGCCGCAACCTCTTTTGAGATTGCGGCATTTTTATTTATGCTTTTAACTATCTAACCTTAATTAGCTTAACGGTAAGTAATGATTACTTAATGTTAAGGAATGCTGCGCCACGAACGCCACCTGAATCACCGTGCTTCGCTTTGATGATCTTTGGACATTTCGCTACAGACAATAGGTATTTAGGAACACGCTTTGGCATCTCTTCGTAGATAAGTTCGAAGTTTGAAAGTCCACCACCTAGTGCTACAACATGCGGGTCAAGTGCAGTAAATAGGTTTGCGAAACAGATAGCCAATAGTTCCATGAAACGGTCAACGTGCTCAGCTGCTTTTGCTTCGCCTTCGTTGTACGCTTGGATGATTTCAATCGCTTTCTTTTTCTCACCGAAGTAGTGCTCATAAATCAGTTCAAAGCCGCGACCAGATAGGTAGCTGTCTAAACAACCTTTCTTGCCACAACCACAGCCTAGTAACGGTGCGTTGTCGCCAAGGTGGAACCATGCATCAATAGGAAGACGAATATGGCCGAGCTCGCCAGCAACGTGGTTACGTCCTGAAAATACTTTGCCATCAAAAACCAAACCACCACCAAAACCAGTACCTAGAATTAGGCCAGCTACTGATGGTTCATCTTTCAATTCATCATCCCACGCTTCAGACAGCGCAAAACAGTTCGCATCGTTCTCGATTTTAACACTACGACCAATCAGCGCTTCTAAGTCTTTGCGTAATGGCTTACCTGTTGAAGCCGGTACGTTAACAACAAGCATAGTGCCGTCGTCCGCATCTTCCATGCCTGGAAGACCAAGGCCAATTTTGCCTTCGCAAGAGAATTCGCTATCGTATTTTTTTACCAAACCGGCAATCGTATCAAGTAGCAGTTGATAATCTTCAGTAGGCGTTGGTACGCGTTCGGTTGCTACTCGCTCAAGTTTTTCATTGAACGCACCAAACTCAATTTTTGTGCCGCCAACATCAAAGCCGTAATACATGAAATCTCTCCAATTTTTCCCTAAATTCGGGCAAATAAAATTTTTAAATTAAACAACTAGGAAGCATTATCCATAACACTCCCCCTACAAACCGTGATAGATAACAAACTTATCTCGTGTTCGAATCTGTTTGAACAACAAGTCAGCACAAAGCGGTTAAAGGTTAGAGTGACGTCTCACTTTTAGTATGCTCTATGAAAGCATTCAGGCTTGGTTTGGTTGGATCCGATTTATAACGTGTCTTACTCAACATGTAGCTTTCACGAAATGCTTCAAACCATAGCTGTAAAGTCTTAGCGCCCTGTTCTTCACCGGCTTGTTTCAAAACTAAGCTCGCTACTTCGGCCGTTGATAGATGTTGTTCGTTGTCTGACTTACGCATCATGTATTGAGAAACCGATTCCGGCTCAATCGACAACACCGGTAAATCTTGCAGATACTCTGAGCGACGGAAGATACGTCGTGCTTCGCGCCAACTGCCATCAATGAAAATCAGCAATAGTGTTTTGTTTGGGTCACGCATTTGTGGCAGATCTTGAACTACGCGCGTTTTGTCGTCGGTATAGTCTTCAGGGAATACGATCACAGGTTGGTATTTGTCATCTTTGAGGACATCCAACATCTCTTGATTTGGCTCAGTACGATGCCAAAGGTAGGCGTAACTGTCTTTAACCGTATCAACAATCAAACGACCAGTGTTACTTGGCTTTAAGATTTCGTTGTCTGACAAGATCAACATAGTCGCGACGTTCGTATCAACGTTAGGTTGATGTTCACAGATACAGCTGTCTTGTTTGATTTTACAGAATTCACATCGCACGACTTTACACCCGCGCGCATTAAACGGTTTGGTAGCAATGGACAAACGATGTTGATATAAACGGTGAAAAGCGTGGATTCTCATGGACAATAACGATAACTCTAGAAAAGTGGCACGATTGTACTTACAGTGTCCTTAGAATGATAGAAGGAATTCCCATGCAAGACCCATCACTGCTTCGCCTTGTTTGTTTTATTGTCGTTTTTGGATTGTGTGCGCTTTGGGAATACCGTTTTCCACGTAAAGCACTGACTCAAAGCAAATGGTTTCGCTGGGGAAACAACTTTGCGTTAGTCGCTTTGAACAGCTTTCTATTGGCCACTATAATTCCTATCGCAGCATTTCAAGCGGCGGTTATCGCACAAGAAAACCAATGGGGTCTGTTCAATACCCTGTCACTTCCGAAAGAATTGACCATTCTGATCTGTGTATTGCTCTTGGATTGTGCCATTTACCTACAGCACTTGGTGTTTCACCGTGTTCCTTGGTTGTGGAAGCTACATCGAGTTCACCATGCGGATCTAGATATCGATGTCACAACCGGAACGCGCTTTCACCCTATTGAGATGATTCTTTCTATGCTCATCAAGGTGAGTTTGGTGATCGCACTTGGTGTGCCTGTCATTGCTGTCGTGATCTTTGAAATTGTTCTTAATGCGAGCGCGATGTTTAACCATAGCAATGCACGTCTTCCGCTATGGTTCGATAAACGATTGAGAAAAGTGATTGTGACACCAGACATGCACCGCGTTCATCACTCGGTCATTGTTAAGGAAACGCACTCAAACTTTGGCTTCTTTTTATCAGTGTGGGACATCTGGTTTAAGACTTACCGCGCCCAACCCAAGCTTGGTCATGACAAGGTGCATATTGGTGTTCCCGAGATTCAAGATGGTAAAGAGCAACGGCTAGATTTAATGTTACGCCAACCATTCGCTTCCTTCCCTCATTCGAAAGACAAGACCTAACGCCTCAAGAAAATAATAAAAAATGGCGCAAACTCATAAGAGATTGCACCATTTTTATATGCGTAGCTTCTCACCTTTCAGCGGCAATTCCCACTTCCGGACGACGTTGACACACTTACTTCAATACGTACTTATGAAGCATGGCTTGTTGGTGCCCTGCTATCTCTCCGACTTGCTCTGAACTCTCGATCATAGATTCAAGTTGCAGCTTAGTATTCTCGCCCTGCTCAGATACTCGAGTGATTGAATGGGTAACATCGACAGTTGCACGAGCTTGTTCTTCGGTAGCCACCATGATTTGCTCAACACGCCCTTTGATCTGGCTAACCGCAAATTCGATTTTCTCGAAGGCTTGTCTTACATCGCCACTGGTTTCCAGTGCATTGGCCATCTCACTTCTCGATTCCGTTACAGAAGCACGTGAGCGATCGGCTGCCGCTACTAGCTCGTTCATCATGCTACGAATATTGGTGGTTTGCTGGGATGTGCCGCTCGCCAATTTACGCACTTCGTCTGCAACTACCGCAAAACCTCGACCTTGTTCACCTGCTCGCGCTGCTTCTATCGCAGCGTTCAGTGCCAATAAGTTGGTGTTTTCAGCGATTCCGCTGATCATATCGACCATTTCACGAATCTGTTTCACTCGACCATCCAAGTCAGCCATCGACTCTTCACTCATGCTAAGAGATTGCTCAAGCGCTTGTAATCGTTGTTGGTTAAGGCCAACCACTTGGCTGCCATTCACTGACTCATCTTCTGCTATTTGAGCATCGTCGTTCGATGCGTTAGAAATACGAGCAATCTCACCAATCGATGCTTCCAGCTCAGTAATGGTGGTGATCATATTCTGAAGTGATTCGTTCTGTTCGTTCAAGCTCGAATTGGTTTGCTCTGCAGCGTCATGGCTTACTTCAGCCGTTTGATAAAGCGTCTCACAGTTACGCGTTACTAAACGAACCGAGTCCGCGGTGGAATCAACGACCGTATTGAGTTTTGAAGTGATAACTTGAAGCTCTAGCGGCCCAAGCAATTCACTCTGTTTAGAGAAGTCATGATCTGCAAGTGAACTCAACTGTTGAGTAATGTTTTTTAGCCCTTTATTCATCCAACGGCGTAACACGAACCATGAAATCACAATGATTACGGCAATAACCAGCCCGCTGATAAACAACACTCGAACAATATTGGTGATGGTTTGATTTACAATCAGTTCACTTTCATCAATCAGGTGGGAAGCGGTAGAAGACAGCTGATTCAATGTGCTAATGACGGTGTTCGCTAAGTTAATGACTTGCGTTAAGTTCTGCTCTTGCTGCTGAACCAGTTCGAGTTTCAAGAGGATTTGTTTGATTACGCCTTCTTCGGTAAAGCCTTCTTTGACCATCTCGTAAGGCGCCGTTAAGCTCGCGAACTCAGCGATGTCTGGGTGCCAATCAGAAAAATCGCTGTAAGCCAAGTTAAGGCCTGCGATTCGGTTTCTCAATTGACGGTATTCGTCTTGTGCTTTATCAATGTCAGATTGCATCATCAGCATCAAGAAGGTGTTCGCCATAGCAGACGCGCTGGATGTAAATCGGTTCGCTGCATCGCTCGCTTCTGGGTTGTCTTCAACCAAGAATGAGCTGATTCTATTCATTTCTGGTCCGATAGACCCAACGCCATAACGGAACTCGCCCATTTTACTGTCGATCAGATTTTGCTTACTTTGAATTTCGATCTGCGCCAGCAGTACCGTGTTGGTCATGGTTTGCAGTTGCGCCATGTCATCGACAAGGTTTTGTTGTTGCTCTACAGAGATTGCATCAGGAAAAGATTGGGAGATAAAAAGGAGTTCCTCTAGCGTGGTATTGCTCTCTGTCGCGAGTTGGTCAATTGAGCCCCTTGTGGCATTCAGTGTATCTAAGTCGGTTGATTGGGTGCTGTAAGTGAGAAGTTTTACTTGTTCTAATACGCTTTGCGTTAATTCGGCATTATGTAGAGCAAGGGGTAATGCTTGTTCCGAGAGTGCATCAAAATGTCCCCCGACCCGTTCAACGCCCCGAATGCTAACCATTGATAAAAAACTAACAAGTAAAAGAATGGAAATAAATACAGCAGTGACGGTTTGAATGAGCGAGAATGTATAACGTGAGGGTTTTATTGATAAATTTGTGTCGGGCATGTGAAATCCAGTTTGACTACGAAAAGAGATATCCTTAAGTTAGGTCGTATACTAGAAGTCCTTGATGACGTTTTTATTTCAGTTTTTTGTCAGAAGAGTTACATATGAAAATCAGAAAAATGGCTGTAGTTACAATAACTTTAGCAACATTGGCTGCTTGTAGCTCGTCACCATCGCCTTCTCAGCTCAGTCAAACCGCACAGAGACCCTTATCAAAATCAGAACAATTGACTACAAACGCTTATATGAGCGTGTATGAACAGTGGAAAGGTGTGCCATACCATTTCGGTGGGACATCATTTCGAGGTATAGATTGCTCTGCTTTTGTTCAAATCGCCGTGCAAAATGCGACTCAACAAGCTCTACCAAGAACCACAAAAGACCAGAGTAAAAAGGGAAAAGAAATTGCGTATGGGCAGGCAACAAGCGGTGACTTGGTGTTTTTCAAGACTTCGATGACGGTGCGACATGTAGGCGTTTACTTAGGAAACAACCAATTTCTACATGCCTCGACATCGAAAGGTGTCATTATTTCTAGGTTAGATAACCCTTACTGGGCATCCAAGTTTTGGCACTTTAGGCGTTTATAGCGGTTCGAAAGATAAACCGCTGAGCGAGGTAACTCTAGAAAGATACGACTTAAACGCCCGTTGTTATTATGCTGATTAATTACGACGATAAATGAGCAAACAAACCGTTAATCGTATTTAGCAACAGCAGTATCAAACAGGTTCTTCACTAACGCGATGTACTCATCGAGGAATACAATTTGTTCGTTAGTCGCTTTCTTAGCCCACACACCCGCTAATACTTCACCAAGATCCGCTACTACGGCATCTGCTTCTTTCAAAAGTTGAAAACGAACGCTCGAATGCAACTCTGGGTTTTGCTCGAAAATAGCCATGATGTTTGTTGAAATCATGTCGGTAACAATGTCTTCGACACTTTCGTTTCCAGTATCACCATTACTATTGGTAAACACATCAAGGTTGAATGATAGGTGCTCGATTAAAGCCAAATAGCCATCGGTTTCTACAACCACAATAATTCTCCGTTTTAAGCTCTAGAGCAGATTAATACGTACTTGCCTAATACTATGTAAATGAAGCTATTTGTCATCACTTTATTGCCCAAAACCACATTTAAATGATCCTAGTTAGTATTTCAGCTTAAAATTAAATCGATATAGCTTTATGTGGTATACCTGCCTACTTACGACATAAGTAAATTCACGCTAAAGAAGTGTAAGACAAACTTTGAAGCAAAGTATTGCGCCAGTTAACAATAGCCCTTTCAATTAACTTTAAAAGCTCATTTAATTTAGTCGCTAGACAATAACAAGCTCAAATCACTTTTCCAGTTTGTTGCGTTCAAAACCGTTTCGATTGTGAGACCAGTTCCAAACTATTTCATCACGTCAGGTTCTCAATTTATGTTTGTATTTCAAAGAGCTTGAATCAGTTCGAGTTCACAATTCGGCCAATTGATTCTGCGTAAGATGAAGAAGAGCTAAGAACATTGACGAGTGCGTCTATAAATTGTTCAGATTTATCCTAGACTATTGCTATTAAACAAACAGTATTTCTAACCTTCAATCTTTTTAACTTTCAGTCTTTGAGGATTTCCTATGTGGCAGGCCATTTCTCAACAACTTTCAGATACTCTTCTATTTAACTTTCAGATTACTGAACGTACCAAGGTTTCTGGTGGCGACATTAACGATTGCTATATGATAAGCGATGGTAATGAACGTTACTTTGTGAAAGTGAATCAGCGAGAATTTTTACCTAAGTTTGAAATTGAAGCTGAGAACTTACGCTTGTTAAGAGAAACTTCCACCGTTTACGTTCCTGAGTTGGTGCTTATTGGCAAAACCAAAGAGTGCTCTTTCATTATTCTCAACTACTTACCAACCAAACCGCTTGAGACGGGCAACAATAGCTTCGATTTCGGCGTTCAGCTTGCGCAGCTTCATCAATGGGGCGAGCAAAAAGAGTTTGGTTGCGACCAAGACAACTATATCGGCAGCACACTTCAACCCAACCCTTGGCATAAGAAATGGGGTCGCTTTTTCTCCGAGCAACGCATTGGTTTCCAACTGCAACTGCTCAAAGAGAAAGGCATCGAGTTTGGTGATATTGATGACATCGTTGATGTGGTGAATATGCGCCTTGCTGGCCACAACCCTCGCCCTTCTTTGCTTCATGGGGATCTTTGGAATGGTAATGTAGCAAATTCAGCCTTTGGGCCAATCTGTTACGACCCGGCTTGTTATTGGGGCGATCATGAATGTGATTTGGCATTAACGGAATTGTTTGAAGGGTTTCCAAAAGAGTTTTATGACGGTTACCAGAGCGTCAATCCACTCGACGTTGGCTATACTGATCGGAAAGACATTTACAACTTGTACCATCTTCTTAACCACTGCAATCAATTTGGCGGCGAATATTTAGCACAAACTGAAGCATGTATTCAGAAGATACAGGCTGTTTAATACCAATCACAGCGAGCTAAGTCGTTCTATAAAGCTACTGCGGTCTATACAAGCTGCAGCGATCTATAAAGCGACTACGATTGGAACAAGTTACAGTGAGGAGAATTCGCGATGCATAAATACACAGAGAAACATGTCTCCTGCCCCCACTGTGGGCATGCCATCAGCATAACGCTTGATGCTTCTAATGGGAGCCAAGATTTTTATGACGATTGCCCAGCATGTTGCAATGCCATTCACCTCGACATGCAGGTAGATGAAGTAAGAGACAGGATTAATCTCTCGATTGATGCAGACGACGAACAAGTCTTCTAACACCTACTCTCTTGTCGAGTTGGATCTACACCCCGATTTAAAGCTACCCTCGATTTTGAGGCTAGCCTAGAAAAACGCAGATACATACAAATAGAAAAAGAGCACTCAATGTGCTCTTTTTTAATGTCTTCGAGGTTTACTTAGTCAGCGCTTTTTAAGCAAGTGCTGTTGATAAACCGCAACTACTATTTTTGGTTTGCTAGTACGCGTTCAACAGTATCAACAATCGCTTGTGTTTGAGGATCAAACTCAATGTTTACTTGGTCGCCTACTTCACGGGCGCCAAACAGAGTGCGATTCAGCGTTTCTGGGATCAGGTGAACAGAGAAACGGTTCTCTTCCACTTCACCAATCGTCAATGAACAACCATCAACGCCGATGTAGCCCTTGCTCAACACATACTTCATTGATTCTTGAGGCAGCTCAAACCAAAGCGTGCGGTTGTTTTCTGTCTTAATCACATCAACGAGATTAGCCATCAAAGTAATGTGGCCAGACATGCTATGCCCGCCAATTTCGTCACCAAACTTTGCTGCACGCTCAACATTCACTTTGTCACCAACATTCAGCTTGCCTAAGTTCGTCAATCGCAATGTTGCTTGCATTAAATCAAAAGCAATCTGGTTGCCAGAAATTTCCGTTACCGTTAAGCAACAACCGTTATGAGCTACTGAAGCACCAATTGCTAACCCCTCAACCATTTCGTCACTTAACTCAATGGTATGAGTTTGAAACAACTCTTTTTTGTTTATAGCAACCAGTGTTGCCATGCCTTGAACGATACCTGTAAACATAAGATTCCTATTTAGCATTCTAGTAACAGTTTTTCATAGCAGTTATTGTGACATTTCTTTATGATTCGTCCAGTGGAAGCTTAAGATCATTGTCTCTGATTCCTTCAGAATGTCCTTTCCTACACTATTATTCTAATTTTCCCTCTTATTTGGAGTTGTTTGTGCATCGTTACAAAGAAGAATCCTCGAATCTAATCAAACTTGCGACCCCAGTATTGATCGCATCCGTTGCACAAACTGGAATGGGTTTTGTTGATACCGTAATGGCTGGTGGCGTAAGTGCTATCGATATGGCGGCGGTTTCTATTGCAGCAAGTATCTGGCTACCATCAATCCTATTTGGTGTTGGTCTATTGATGGCGTTGGTTCCTGTCGTTGCACAACTGAATGGTTCTGGTCGACAAGTAAAAATTCCATTTGAGATTCAACAAGGAGCGTTTTTAGCGCTCGTCATTTCCCTTCCAATCATTGGCGTACTGTTCCAGACACAATTGATATTGGAGTGGATGGACATTGAACAACTCATGGCGGAAAAGACCATCGGCTATATGAATGCGGTGATGTTTGCTGTACCTGCATTTTTGTTGTTCCAAACATTGCGAAGCTTTACCGATGGTATGTCTTTAACCAAGCCTGCGATGGTGATTGGTTTTATTGGCTTGCTATTAAACATCCCGCTGAACTGGATGTTCGTATACGGAAAACTTGGTGCTCCTGCTCTGGGTGGTGTTGGCTGTGGCGTTGCAACGGCTATCGTATATTGGGTGATGTTTGCTCTGCTGTTCGCTTACGTTTTAACATCAAAGCGTTTGGCGAAAATTAACATCTTCGGTACGTTCCATAAGCCGCAACTTAAAGCTCAAATTCGTCTGTTTAGACTTGGTTTCCCAGTGGCGGCCGCTATCTTCTTCGAGGTAACTCTGTTTGCGGTGGTTTCTCTGTTAGTTGCACCATTAGGTTCATTGATTGTTGCCGCGCACCAAGTCGCGATCAACTTCTCTTCGCTGGTTTTCATGATTCCGATGAGTATCGGGGCAGCCGTGAGTATTCGTGTTGGGCATAAGTTGGGCGAAAACAACACCGAAGGCGCTAAGATAGCGACACACGTGGGTATCATTGTTGGTTTAGTGACAGCCTTAATGACAGCGGCGTTAACTGTCCTGTTCAGAGAACAGGTTGCATTACTTTACACAGAGAACACCGCGGTAATTACCGTTGCAATGCAGTTGCTGTTGTTCGCGGCGGTTTATCAATGTACTGACGCCATCCAAGTTATCGCTGCGGGTGCTCTGCGTGGCTACAAAGACATGCGTTCAATCTTCAACATCACCTTTGTGGCTTACTGGTTGCTTGGTCTTCCTATCGGTTACATCTTGGGTATGAAAGATTGGATTGTTGACCCTATGGGTGCGCACGGCTTCTGGATTGGTTTCATCGTCGGTCTAACGTCAGCCGCGATTATGCTGGGTATGCGTCTACACTGGATGCACAAGCAGGACGATGACGTTCAGTTAGAATTTAGTTCTCGCTAGATTCGTACTCGCTAAGTCGGTCTATCTGATTTCGAATAAAAAAAAGAGCTCTGATTTTCAGGGCTCTTTTTCGTTTAATGGTCAGGTAGATCGTATCTGCCTTAATATTCACTCTTCTCTCGAACAAAGCGCGCAAACTTGGGTTTTCCGTTTTGAGTAAAACCATTGTAACGAAAGGTAATACGGCTGCCGATCTCTGGCGGTGCGAGTCTCATTTGGTCACTGAACCCGCTGCCTATATAAAATTCCACACCCTCTTCTGTGTGAACCAAGATTGAACCCATCATCCCTTTATACTTCCCTGTCCCACCCTTGTAGCCAATAACTGTGGCTTCGGCATCATGATGCCTTTTCAGTTTTAACAAATCATTACTTCGGCCTGCTTGATAACGACTGGTGATTTTTCTAAGCATCAAACCTTCGCCATTACGCTCATCGACATTATCAAGTTGATGAAACAAAGCCTCTTCACTGTGAATTGGTACATGTTCTATGTAGCTGACATGAGATTCTCCAATCACGCTTACCCAATGCAAAATGTTGTAATAGCGCTTTTGATAATCTCCTGCGGCGCCTGGCATATCAAACAGCATGAAATCGATTTGGCGCCATGCTGTGTCACTCGGAGTATGGTCGAGAACGGTAGATTGAACAAGGTGGAACTTGCCCCTTCCTGCCCACAACTCTCCTTCGAGATGGACCTTAGGCAAGTTTTCAGTAAACCACTTGGGTGAGTAAATGCGATTACCATTGCGTGTATAAAGATGTTGTCCGTCCCAAAGAGCCCGAATTCCATCAAGCTTTTCACTCTTCCAGTATTCAGAAACATCAATGCCTTGTTGGTATGTATTGGCCAGTACCA
This sequence comes from Vibrio sp. 10N.247.311.47, assembly GCF_041467535.1. Classification (NCBI taxonomy): domain Bacteria; kingdom Pseudomonadati; phylum Pseudomonadota; class Gammaproteobacteria; order Vibrionales; family Vibrionaceae; genus Vibrio; species Vibrio sp. 10N.247.311.47. The sequence continues at coordinate 34,993 of NZ_JBFSUR010000023.1, read as the reverse complement.
AATGGTCGGGAGGTAAATAGGATGAATGAGAAGAGAGCGAACACGCCCATAGAGTTGCTATCGCCAATTTAGTTAATCTCATCATCTGCTCCGTATTGATATCTGTAGTGGTCAACAAACGCCTTTAATCCTAAGCGTTCTGACACGTAGGTAGACAACCTTTGCTAGAAGATGCGATCCACTCATCAACCTTATCTAACCTTTTCATTTATTCATTAAATTAATGACCTATAACTCTCATATATTCCGCCGTTTTTAGTTCTCATATTGAGAAACGTCTTTTCTCAATTTGAGATAGGAATTCGTACTAAACATAACTTATTGAAAAATAACAACATAAAAGTTGGCACATTCAGTGCAGTTGTCCATACATACTTAAAAGGAGATATCGCTATGGAACTACGTAAGATTGATTTAAACACAACGACACTGATACTTTCTATTTTCGGTGATCTGGATGCAGCAGGCAGTCGTGATGCACAAACCGACATCGATGATGTGATTTCTAACGATGGCCACCCTGAAATCGAAGTTGATTTTAGCCAAGTTGAGTTTTTAGATTCATCTGGGGTTGGCGCAATTGTTTATATGTTCAAACGTCTGACTGAACGCGAGCGCAATATGCGACTTGAAAATGTGACGGGGCAACCGCTTGAAATTATGAGCTTGCTGCGTATTGGCCACGCTATCCCAGTAAATTCAAAAAATCCTGCAAATTCATGAAGACCCACTAAGCTAGAAGTAACAAAAAATAATAAGAAAAATTAGAAACATAGGACGTTGGCATGAAAACACTGAAAAACTACATAGCCCTTTCTCTGTCCGCTCTCGTTCTGGGTGGCTGTACTAGCTATCCTGAACAAGGCACAGGGGGTTTGGCTGAAAGTTACGATTCTATTAACTATCAAAACTCAGACTTCTCTCCTGTCATGCCAGACGAGCCTCTTGGTCCAGAACATGGATTACGCTTTGATTGGCAGCTCGCTAAATTGCACCTTGATGCTTTGATCCAAGAAGGTGCTCGTTGGTGTTTCCCAGCTGCTGTTGTTCAAGCAATCGAAAAGCAAAATCGTATTGCTCGTGAACTTCAAGGCGGTCTACTACTGGATGCAGCCAACGACTTAGTGATCCAAAGAAAACGCCTAAATGAACTTGAGGTCCAACTGGATTACGTAACTTCACAAGCCCGCTGTGAGCCACCAAAAAATGAAAATCAATTTAGAATGCAACTGTCGGTTATTGAACAGTTGTATGACCTGCTTAATGTTGACAACCAATTTGCGGAAAACTCGACTGAAGTAAATCCTAAATATATGGGAAGACTGGCCGAGGCGACCACTTTACTTAAAGAACACAAATCCCTAGACCTTGTTGTTACCGGCCATGCTGATGCAACGGGTGCCGAAGAATACAACGACAAGTTAGCACTTGGACGAGCGAAACAAGTCGAACGCTACCTGACTATTTTTGGACTAGGCGCTCAACGAATCAAAGCCGTCTCTGTTGGCGAAACCGTCCCTCTTTTTGAAGGTGAATCCGACGGCACGCGTTTAACGAACCGCCGAGTAAGTATTGAAATTGTCTCGCCTAAGAATGCCGAGAAAATGGGAGGTGGATTATGAAATCCTTGATCGCTTTTATCATCACCCTATCGTTATGCTTTGCGAATGTCGTCAATGCTAACGATGAGTTTTCAGACGCGGTTCAAGTCGGTGACCTTATCCAAGTTAACGTACCCGGTGAAAGTACCTTAAACACGGGGTTCCAAGTGGATAAGCGTGGCCGTATTACCCTTCCTGAAGTAGGCGCTGTGTTTGTTGCAGGTTACGACAGTGAGCAGCTTAACAAAGTGGTTCTAGAGTCGCTGGCAACCGCCTATAAAGATCTTTCGAACGCTTCAGTGTATGTAAAAGAGCAGCAAATCATCATCTACGTACAAGGTTATGTAGAACAGCCTGGTGAATACACTCTCGCATTAGGTTCTAGCATCCAAATGGCACTTTACGCTGCGGGTGGTTTACGCCCGGGCGCGCAACTGGATAAGCTGATTCTTAAGCGAGGCGCAGACAAGAAAGAGTTTAACTACAAACGATTCCTTGATTCAGGAGACGAGTCAGCATTACCTACTCTTCAATCACTGGATTCACTATTCGTTCCAGCTTCTCCATTAGTCGGTAACATCGAGCAAGAGTTTGACGCAGCAAAGCTTGCTAACTCAGGTGACAGTGCTGATTCTCGTAACTCCATCAAAGTGTTTGGTGAGGTGAACGCGCCGGGTTCGTTCACTTACAAAGAGAACACCGACCTTGTCGACGTACTTATGCGTTCGGGCGGCGTAACTCGTTATGCCAGTGTTGAGCAAATCCGAGTGATTTCGAACAACACCCCAACGCTATTCAACCTAAAACGTTACTTAGATTCTGGTGACGAAAGTCTGCTTCCAATTTTACGCCCGGGTGCGACCATTTTCGTTCCCAAGCAAGAAGAAGAGATCAAATCCGGCGCCAACATGGTTTACGTAATGGGCGAAGTCGCAGCCCCTGGTGCTTTTGAAGGCAAAAGAGACGCGACCTTTATGGATATCTTGGCGAATGCGGGCGGCCCAACTCGATTTGCAGAGTCACGACAAATCCGTGTTATCAAAGCAGATGGCAGAGTGCTTAAATTCGATTTAGCGGCTTACACTGAAGGCTTACCTAACTCTAACCCTCCTAGCATCAAAGCTGGTGACGCGATTTTCGTTCCCGAGAAAACCGACATGAACGAGAAGTCTTGGTTGAAAATTACGCCAGACCGAGCGGTTAACGTGATTGGTGAGGTGAATCGACCTGGTCGTATTGAATGGTCAGATGAAATGAACTTCATGGGGCTATTGGCACACGTCGGCGGCCCTACGCTACGCGCAGACACATCAAAAATTGAAGTCGTGACTGGTAGAAAGTTGGTTGTGTTTAACCTTGATGATTTCATTCGAAATGGTGCGCCACGTGACCAAATGCCGCAAATTCGCGCGGGTTCTATCGTGCGCGTTCACGACTTGCCACAAGATCCTTCAGACAATAAATCACAATGGGTTCGTCAAAGCTCTGATGCTTCGATCTACATCTTTGGACAAGTGAATGCACCCGGTCGTTACCGCTTCACCAAAGACATGCACTTCCTTGATATCTTGTCTGCGGCTGACGGTCCAACAAAGGATGCCGACATCCACAACGTTCGAGTAACGCATCGTGACAAAACCTATTCGCAAGTAAGCAAACTTAACTTATCACTGTACTTCGAAACCGGTGACGAATCGTTACTGCCAAACGTAACCACTGGCGACACGATTTACATCCCAGAGAAAGGCAAAAACTGGTTAGATACACCGAAAGAAGAAACCGTTCGTGTGCTTGGTGCGATTAACAATCCGGGGCGTTATGTGTTCAACGACAACATGACCATTCTAGATATTCTGGCAGAAGCAGCAGGACCTACCGACAATGCTTATGTAGAAAAAATTACCATCGTCAATATGTCTTGCTGCCAAGGTCAGGCTCGTACTTTTGACCTTGTTGAATTCAGCAAAACGGCGAACATTTACAACTTGCCGGTGCTACGCGCTGGTGACACGATTTACATCCCAGACCGTCGCGAAAGCTTTATTGAAAAAGCACGCGTCGGACTTGATGACATACTGCGTATCACCACCACCATCGTATTAATAGGAGCTTTATAATGACAATTTCAGCGACCCATGCCGAAGTCGAGCAACTGTATTTAGCTTCTGAACTTAACGGCCAAAAATCAATATGCGTCACCGCCTGCCATTCAGGTGACGGAGTAACATCTATTGCAACCGCACTAGCTGAGCGTTTTCTTCTTGCGGGTCATTCAACGCTTTATGTTGATCTCAACTTATTCAACCCTGCTTTCAAAGATTTGAATATGCTAGAAGATAATCAGCAAGGTCAATTGATTGAACATGTTGAATCTCAGCGTACGTTTATCGGTGTACCTGCTCCACAAGTTGCTTCAACGCAATTGGCTTATAAAGATCCGACAACGTTACAAAACGTGGTCAACAAATGGTTAGAGAAATACGACAGAGTCATCATTGATACCTCACCGCTTCTCAACATAAACAAAGGCAACATTCCGGCTCAGTCTGTGGCGAGTGCTTGTGACAGCACATTGATGGTTGTCGCCTATGGTGAAACGTCGAGTCACCACCTAGAACAAGCGAAAAAGCTGCTTGATGCACAAAGTATCAACCTAATGGGCTGCGTGATGAACATGAAACAAAAGCCTAGCTTTGCACAAGAGTTGGTCAGACAAATCAATCGAATGAAATTCATCCCCGCTAAGCTTCGCGATAGCTTGGCAAACAAGCTGTATCAAAATGAGTTTTTGAACCTTCCGATGTAACTTTCTTTTGCTACTTTCTGGCTGTCATTAAACCATGACAGCTACCTATCCTATTAGACTTCAAGCTCTAAAAGCTCTGAATAACTCAAAACCAAATTGGGTATTTTTGGCGAAGTTATTATTAAAAATAAGATTTTAAAAACCATTCAACGCATTTCACACACATCAATCATGGTCTTACCCCCTTTAAATCCCTTCAAAAATCAACAGCCCCACGCCTAACTTTAGCGGTAATGTGACACAGACGATTAAAGTGCCATGTAAATCGCATCAAAGATGGAATTCGTACGATTATTCCCTAAGATTATAAATAGAGGTGGTTTTTGACGAATTTGTAATAGTTTGACAAAGTTATCCGATGGCTGTTGAAACACAGTGGATGAATTGGCAAATCACACTTCACTGACTTTGCACGTTTATCTATTCAAACTTCACCCATCCCTCCTTCTGCTCAAATGGTTCAAATACACGGAAAGGATCACCATCGAGCAATTTAGATAATCAATTTACCTTGGTTACCTTAGTTGTATTATTAAAGAGAAAGGAAACTCAATATGAAATACAAGTTAAGCTCCGTATTTTTGTTAGTAGCAGCAGCCAGCGGTAATGCTAACGCTGGAGAATGTGGCAGCGTAACAATCGCAGATATGAACTGGAACTCTGCAACACTGATCGCCAATATCGACCAATTCATCCTTGAACATGGTTATGGGTGTGATGCTGAACTTATCCCTGGCGACACTATGCCAACAGGCACGTCTATGATCGAAAAAGGCCAGCCTGATGTTGCACCTGAACTTTGGAGCAACAGCTTAAAAGACGCATTAGATAAAGGTGTTGAAGAAAAACGTCTTCGCTACGCAGGTAAAGCACTTGTGAACGGCGGCGAAGAAGGCTTTTGGGTTCCAGCTTACCTAGTAAAACAGTACCCTGAAATGGCAACCATCGAAGGCGTACGCAAAAACGCAAGCTTATTCAAACACCCTGAAGACCCAGATACATCTGCATTCTACAGCTGCCCTGCAGGCTGGAACTGTCAGATCAGCGCCGGAAACCTGTTTAATGCTCTTGAGCTAGAAAACAGCGGTTTCACGATTGTTGATCCAGGCTCGAGTGCCGGCTTATCTGGCTCTATCGCAAAAGCTTATGAACGTGAAGAAGCTTGGTTTGGTTACTACTGGGCACCGACCGCTGTTCTAGGTAAATACGACATGGTTAAAGTCGACTTTGGCAGTGGCGTTAATGAGGAAGAGTTCCTTAACTGTACCACCAAAGAAGATTGTGAATCGCCAAAAGCAACCATGTACCCGCCTTCACCTGTCCACACGATTACCACTGAAAGTTTTGCGTCACGTGCTCCTGAAGCATACGACTACTTTACTAAACGTGGTTTCACGAACGACAAAATGAACTCGCTACTTGCTTGGATGGAAGACAACCAAGCTGATGGCGAAGAAGCGAGTCTGCATTTCTTAAGTGAATTCCCAGAAGTATGGCACCCATGGGTTTCTGAAGAAGTGGCTAAGAAAGTTGAAGCAGAGCTGTAAGAGCTTGATTTAATAACAAGTAATTACGCTTCAACAATAAAACAGAAATAACGTCGCTATACTTGATGTTATTCATGATTCGGAGCCCTTTTCATTAGCGATTTTCTTATCGCATGGACAAGTGGCTCCGAACTATAAGGATATAAAATGGCTGACAGCAATTGGTTATCAAGCTTTCCAGAGATGGAACGCGGTGATTTACGAACCATAAAAAAGACGCTAGATGGCGCATACCGTGAATTTTCCCGTGAATACGGCGAAATGATTGAATCTCTCTTTGACCCTCTTCTTTCATTCCTCGTTTGGTTTGAAAAACTCCTTATCTCAACACCTTGGATTATAGTCCTGGCTGTGTGTACCAGCCTTGTCTACGCAGCAAGCCGTTCTTGGAAACTGGCTCTAGGCTGTGTTGCTTCTCTACTTCTCATTGGTTACTTTGGAATGTGGGAAGACACCATGCGGACGCTCAGTATCATCACTGTATGTACCTTGGTTTCAATATTCTTGGGCATTCCGATTGGTATTGCGATGGCTCGTTCAAATCGAGCTCAGTCAATTGTTACACCGATGCTCGATATCATGCAAACCATGCCTGCGTTCGTTTATTTGATTCCAGTGGTAATGCTACTGGGCATCGGTAAGATTCCAGGGCTAATCGCCGTGGTTATCTACGCGATCCCACCTGTAATTCGTCTAACTAACCTAGGCATACGCTTAGTTGATAAAGAAGTCCTTGAAGCCGCTACCGCTTTCGGTGCGAGCAAAAAGCAACGCTTATGGGGTGTTCAACTTCCTCTAGCAATGCCAACGATCATGGCGGGTATTAACCAAACCATCATGATGGCACTGTCTATGGTTGTTATCGCATCCATGATTGGTGTGAAAGGCCTAGGACAACCGGTTCTCAAATCGATTACTAACCAGTACTTCACATTAGGCTTGATGAATGGTTTCGCCATCGTTGCCCTCGCAATCCTTTTTGACCGCGCTTCTCAGGCGTACGCAAGAAGAACTAATGCGCATTTAGGAGGATTCAAGCATGACTAAACCATTGATTGAAATTAGTGGTCTGTACAAGGTGTTTGGACCGAAACCAATGTCTGTTATGAACCGAGTTCAAAACGGCGAACACAAAGATCAGATTCTTGCGGATACGGGTCATACCGTTGGTTTAAAAGAGATCAACCTTGAGATTAACCGTGGTGAAATCTTCGTTATCATGGGGCTTTCTGGCTCGGGTAAATCGACGCTGATCCGCCACTTCAACCGTTTGATTGACCCGACTCAAGGTAAAATCATGGTTGAAGGCATTGATGTGATGAGCCTCAACACTAAACAGCTAGAAGAGTTCCGTCGTCATAAAATGTCGATGGTATTCCAACGCTTTGGCTTAATGCCTCATCGCACTGTGGTTGAAAACGTTGCGTACGGGTTGGAAGTACAAGGCATCAAAAAAGAAGACCGTTTAGCAAAAGCCAACGAATGGTTAGAAACCGTGGGCTTGAAAGGTTACGGCAAGCAATACCCTGCGCAACTTTCAGGTGGTCAGCAACAACGTGTTGGCCTTTCGCGCGCTCTGTGTACTAACGCTGAAATCTTGTTAATGGATGAAGCCTTTTCGGCACTCGACCCTTTGATTCGAAGTGAAATGCAAGACCAGCTTATTGAACTTCAAGAGAAGCTTCATAAGACGATTGTTTTCATCACACATGATCTGGACGAAGCACTCCGCCTAGGCGATAGAATCGCAATTTTGAAAGACGGCGAGTTAGTACAACAAGGCACACCACATGAGATTCTGCTAAATCCAGCCGATGATTACGTGGAAGCGTTCGTGAAAGACGTAAACCGTGCTCGTGCACTGACCGTTGAAACCGTTATGCAGCCTCCTCTGTATCGAATCACATCAGAAACAATTGAAGGTGCTTTGGCACAAATGAAGATGCTTAAAAACGATTACGCTTATCACGTAACAGATGACGGCTATCAAGGCCTAGTCACACAAGAAAGTCTACAAGACGCCGTTGAAGATTCATCGGTACATGATTTTAGTGATGAGATATACGAAGAAGTCCCTGCCATCTTACCAGATGCGGTGATTGAAGAAGTGCTACCGGACACTATGTCTTGTGACTACTCTCTTCCAGTTGTTGATGAAGACGGTAATCTAAAAGGTGAACTCGAGAGAAGCGCTGTTGCTGATATCTTCTCAGAAAGTAGCGAGGAAGAAGTAGAAGCCGACCCAAAGCCAAAAATTGATAAAGCTTCGTAGTCCTACTTTTCGTGATTTAAAGCACGGCTGTTTAAATTATCATTGTTTGGGTTATCGTTATTTGAGTTATTGCTATTTAGATTAGCCTAAACTACATAAACCGCTCTAAGACCACTGTTGTTATTTCACTGCAGTGGTCTTTTTTATTTGTATCGGGCTCGTTTTCTTCTGAGATCTACCCGCACCTTAGGCTTTATAGGCACCTAAGTTTATATTTCATAAGAGAAAACAAAATAAAATCAGTCCGTTAGGTTTGTCACAAACCCAATAGCAAGATGAGTGAGATGCCAATTAAATGCTCTATTTGTACGGCAACCAGTTGAAATTATTCTAGAAAATGACTAAAACTTAATAGTATTAACAGATATTAAGCTCAATAAAAGGACTTAGTTTGATGAATTCTACTTTAGCGTCAGACGCAGCTACAAATCTAAACTCACAACAAGTGAGCAAGCTTGTCGATGAAAGCGTTCTGGAGCAAATGATTCGCGATACAAGTGCGGACATTATCCCTATCTTGATCGACCATTATGTCGAAGAATCACAAACACGCTTGGTCGCTATAAAAGAGGCAGTCACGCAGAAAGACGCTCAAACACTTGAGTTCGAGGTCCACACTCTCGGCAGCACAGCGCTTTCGTTAGGTAATCGCCCTTTGGGTGAATTAGCTCGAGCTTTAGAAAAGCTATGTTTAGAACAGAGTCATGATGCGGCATTTCGACAAGTTGATGAATTACTAGAGCTCGCAGAGCGTTCAATAAAAGCCTTGCTTGAAAGGAAAGAGGCAGGCTTCAGCTAGCTTTGCATGTTCATTATCGGTATCAGATTAAAAACTCAAAACAGTCGTTATTAATATAGTCGCCATAAGATGGGCTCCATCATGAACAGCAATGCGAGAAGTTATACAGGCCACTTCTTAAAAGATTGCATGTGGTAGATAACAAATACACAAGACTCGTATTGATGGTTGCATATCACTATGTTATTGATTGGTTAGGATAAAGTTTCAAAAGGAATACACAATGCGCCCTAAGGTATTGTTAGTTGAAGACTCCACCTCACTCGCCGTACTCTACAAGCAGTACGTAAAAGACGAGCCCTATGATATTTTCCACGTCGAAACCGGCGCGGAAGCTAAGACCTTCATTGAAAGGCACTCTCCACAGCTTGTGATTCTCGACCTTAAGCTTCCTGACATGCCAGGCGAAGAAGTCTTAGATTGGATTACTGCTAACGAAATACCGGCCGCTGTCATCATCGCGACAGCGCATGGTTCAGTAAACATCGCGGTAGACCTTATCCAACGCGGTGCAGAAGACTTCTTAGAGAAACCCATTCAAGCCGATCGACTCAAGACCTCTGTTAGCTTGCATCTAAAAAGAGCGAAACTCGAAAACCTCGTCGATAACATGCAAAGCAAATTCGATCGTGATCGTTTTCATAATTTCATTGGCTCTTGCCTACCCATGCAGGCGGTTTACAAGATCATTGATTCGGTAGCACCAACCACTGCCAGCGTGTTTATTAACGGCGAAAGTGGTACAGGTAAAGAAGTGTGTGCGGAAGCGATTCACCAAGAGAGTCAGCGTAATGGTAAACCCTTCGTGGCCATTAACTGCGGCGCTATCCCTCGAGACCTAATGGAGAGTGAAATCTTCGGTCACGTTAAAGGTGCGTTTACCGGTGCGACAACCGACCGTAAAGGTGCAGCAATGCAAGCGCATGGCGGTACCCTATTTCTCGATGAGCTTTGTGAAATGGAACTGGAGATGCAGAAGAAGCTCCTCAGATTTTTGCAAACTGGTACGTTTACTCCACTCGGTGGCAACCGCGAGATTAAAGTGGATGTCAGAATTATCTGTGCGACCAACCGCGATCCACTGGTTGAAGTAGAAGAAGGACGTTTTAGAGAAGACCTTTACTATCGTGTTCACGTTGTGCCTATCGAGATGCCACCGCTTCGCGAGCGAGGGAGTGACATTGTCACTCTTTGCAATCATTTCTTGAAGCTGTACGCGAAGCAAGACAAGAAGAAGTTCAAATCAATAGACAAAGAAACGCAGAATCTACTTAAACGTTATGCGTGGCCAGGCAATGTGCGTCAGTTGCAAAACATCATCCGTAACATCGTGGTGTTGAACAATGAAACGAGCGTGACTAAAGACATGTTACCGCCTCCGATTAATAAAGTAGATGCCGCTCCATCATCTAAATCAGTGACACCAATTCGAGTAACTGCGCCTCAACCTGCAGTTGTTGAAGCACCAGAAGCTAAGTTGCCACCGATTACTCCGGAAGAGTTGGAACAATCGTCAGTTGCTCAAGCTCACAATGAGCCGATGACGCCTGCATTTACCACAAGCGAAGGTGCTATTCGTCCAATGTGGCAAATAGAACGTGAAGCCATTCAACATGCCATCAATCATTGCGATGGGAATGTGTTAAACGCTGCTGTGCTGTTAGAACTTAGCCCTTCTACTGTTTATCGTAAGAAACAGGCTTGGGAATCGGAAGATGAGTACAATCAAGCCTAACCAAGGTATACTCGACATAAACCTTCATGAGATTTGGCTGTTGATCGACAGCCAAACTTTTGGAGGCATAGAAACGCATGTTTTAGAATTAGCACAAGGCCTGATATCGGAAAGCGCTCAGTATTCAGAGGCTGTTCGTATCGTTCTTTTGACTAAGTTTAATCCTGAAGCGATCATCGTTGAAAAGTTGAATGCGCTAAACATCCCTTTTAGTTACCTCTCCGATTTAGCCTCATGTTCTGTAGATTCAAATGGCAATAGCGCGACACAGCTGAAACGTGCAGTTCAACATTATCAACCAAGGCTTATCCATGCTCATGGTTACAAAGCCAGTTTGGTCAGCAAGTTAATCAAGCTTCCGCCTCGTTTCAACAACACAAAGCAAATCACCACTTATCACGCAGGTGAAACCCCAACAGGCAAAGTATGGCTTTATGATTGGCTCGACCGTTACAGCAGTTTTCTTTCTGATCAGTCGCTCGTGGTCAGTGAAAAGATTAAAGCGAAAGTGCCGAGTCAAACCCATCAATTGAATAACTTTGTTAAAATGCCAACCGGGTTAACAAGCTCCCCTTCATCAAGCCCATTCCATGTTGGTTTTGTGGGGCGATTGAGCCATGAAAAAGCGCCTGATCGATTTGTTGCATTAGCCAAACAGTTTCCTGATGTTCGGTTTGAGCTTTTTGGTGACGGGCCAGAAATGGACATCTTAGTTAAATCGCAGCCTGATAATGTGACCTTTCATGGGCATCAGACCAATATGGACGACGTCTGGAGCCAAATCGATCTGTTAATCATCCCTTCTCGCTTTGAAGGCTTACCTATGGCGGCATTAGAAGCCATGATTCGTGGCATTCCCGTTCTCGCCACCTCAGTTGGTAACTTGCCTCAACTCATCGAGCATCAAGTTAACGGCTACCTTGCAAATTCAGAAGCTGAGCTAGAACAGTTTTTATCTTTGTGGATGTCATTGACGAACGAGCAGCGTGACTCTCTCAAGAGTCACGCGATAGAAACCGTGAAAAACCAATACTCTCCACAAGCCGTTGTCCCGCAGTTGTTGGAAATCTATCAACTCGACCGTTAATTCTAGCCTTAGTCGATAACTGGTTATTTGGGCTTGATGATTTAAGTACTTTAGTCAGTTTTATACTGATTCTCAAAATGACAAAACTCACCTCAAGGCTACGCCCTCACTTAATAATCCAACATTAAATCAGTAAGTTAAATAAAATGCATAACTGGCACTCACTTTGCAATCTTTAACATCAGGCGTAACTACGTCTTAAAAAGATTACGAGCCGAGTCCTAAAGAGTTTATTTGCCAATAGAGGTCACAATGGTCAACCCTGAAGCCAATAGATTGCCAGTCATCATCACGATCAGCACCTTGTGTGTTGGGCTTGGTGTTGTTTGGTACTTTGTGCCTCACCCTGCTGTCATTGTGGCGCTCGCTCTTGTGCCATTGGCCGGGTTATTCGTGTTAAACAAAACATTCTGGTTAGTTCTATTGTTCGTTGTCTTTTCATTTTTCCGAATTCACGAAGCTATACCTCAGCTCTATTCGCTAAAAATACCGCTGATGCTTTCATTAGGCGCTCTGTCGGCTCTTCTATGGCATGCATTAATCAGTAAAGAACTTAAAATCTTCTGGCACCCTTGTTTAAATTGGCTCGCCATATTTTGGGTATTGGTTTTCATTGGTATTATCTTCGCGTCCAACAGGCCAATAGCACTAGCAGAATTCAAGGGCGTTTATTGGAAAATTATAGTGATGACGCTTGCGATTACTTGGCTAGTAAACACCACGGAAAATCTCGCAAAAACCGCGATGACGATTATCTACGCTGGCGCTTTAGTCAGCTCTATTGCCGTGTACAACTCAGTAAATGGTATTGGGCTTGTCGAGGGCTCACGCGTGACTATTGGCCGCGATTTTGGCTCTATGTTAGGTGACCCGAACGACCTAGCACTGGTACTGATGTTCCCACTCGCCTTTACAATAAGCCAAGCCACCACGACTGGCATCTCACGATCCAAACGTTTAATCAGTGCCTTAGTTTGTCTGTTACTGCTCGCCGCCATTATTGCCACTCAAAGCCGTGGCGGATTACTGGGTTGTATTGCGGTGATTGGTATTTTTGCGTGGAAGCTAGTGCGCTCTAAAGTTCTCTTAATCTCAGTGGGAACTGTCGCGGCCGTGGTGCTCTATTTAGTTGCTGGTATCTCAGACAGATCTTCTGGTGGTGCCGCTGAACAAGGTATCGATGAATCTGCAATGGGTCGAATCTATGCTTGGGAAGCAGCAATAAAGATGGCAGTTGAGAATCCACTGACCGGCGTAGGGTTGAACAACTTCTACTCGAACTACTTCTTTTACAGTTCGCATTGGGACGGACTGAATCACGCCGTTCACAGTACCTGGTTTGGTGTGTTGGCAGAAACAGGCTTTATTGGTCTGATCATTTTTGTCTGCCTTATCGTTGCTTTGATCAAAACCTCTCGCTCTACGCTAACGAGGTTAAAAAACTCGGCCACAGAAATCGCCCCCGAACTCAATGCGGTCGCCTATGCGATCTATGCAGGTCTGATTGGAACAATCGTGTCGGGTACATTTTTGACTCAAGGCTTCAACTGGCCGATTTATATCCTCGCAGCACTCACAGTTTGCGTCTCAAATGTATCTCAAACTGCCTGTCAAAATGAGAAAACCTAAAAGCTATATTTTAACTCATTGAAAATATTATATTTATTAAATGGCACAGTATATGAAAGTACTTCTATATAACAAAACAGAGGATTTTCATTATGACGTCAGTATCTATACATCAATTCAAACATTGGCTTAAGTTTCATCCTAATTCTCGAATTAGAAATGTGTTTTTCATTTTGAAAGACATCAGAAGCGCAGAGCTACCTACCCCTCAAGTACTTAATCGCTGCCTATATCAAGCGCACAAGCTAGTGGTGAATCTGGTTTCTGGCTTTACGCGATTCTTTTACTGGACTCCGGCTTTCAAAGGTCGTGTGGCTCAATGTGGCAAACGCCTGTATTTGTATGGTGGACTGCCTTTCGTCAGCGGTCCGGTGCAAATTACGATTGGCGACAACTGCCGTATCTCTGGCCACACGACATTCTCTGGTTGTACTCAACAACTTGAAGGCTTGGAACACCCACTATTGTCGATTGGCAATAACGTCGACATTGGTTGGCAGTCGACTATCGCTGTTGGAGGTAAAGTGGTTATCTCTGACAACGTACGAATCGCAGGCGGCGCTTTTCTATTTGGATACTCTGGACACCCGCTTGATGCAAAACGCCGAGCGCTAGGTGAAGGTGACGACCCTCAGCAAATCGGTGACATCATTCTTGAACCCGATGTTTGGTTGGGCACGAATGTGACGGTCAAAGGTGGCGTAACCATCGGCGAAGGTGCCGTAATAGCCGCAGGCAGCGTAGTAACAAAGAATATTCCTGCCTTCGCAATCGCAGGTGGCAACCCAGCTCGAGTTGTCGGTCACATCAAACCCGTTGAAGTGACAGAATCCGATATGTTCGATTCGTTAGAGACTCATGGAGGTGACCATGCGTGATTTAATCGTATTTGGTGAAGACTTTGGTGGCCTACCTTCATCGACTCAACATTTAGTTCGTCACCTTGCTAAGCAGCACAAAGTCTTATGGGTCAACTCAATTGGCTTAAGACAACCGAAGCTGTCCGCCAAAGATGTTAGCCGAGCGTTCAACAAGTTGTTTGGTAAAACCAAGGCCGTAACTCAAAACATGCTCGACTCTGAGGGACACGACAACATTACTATCGTTAACTTAAAGACAATCCCTGCGCCTGCTTCTAAATTTTCTAGAAAGTTGGCTCAGCAAATGATGTTGCACCAACTAAAACCGGTTATTGCAGAGCTTAATCTTAACGCGCCTATCCTATGGACTTCTCTTCCGACCGCTGTTGATTTGTGCGGACACTTAGGCGAGTCATCTGTGGTCTATTACTGCGGTGATGATTTTAGCGCGCTGGCTGGTGTTGATCATGACACCGTTGCACAGCACGAATCAGAGCTAATCGAAAAATCAACGCTTATATTCGCGGCTAGCAAAAAATTGATGGGTAAATTTCCAAAGCATAAAGCGCACTTGCTACCACATGGTGTCGACGTAGACCTATTTTCAACACCCGCACCAAGAGCAAAAGATTTACCAAGCAACCACCGCCCTATTGCTGGTTTTTATGGCAGCCTTTCTAAGTGGCTTGATTATGAAATGATTGATCATGTTGCGAATGCGATGCCGGAATGGGACTTTGTTTTCATAGGTCCAAACGAGCTTGATACGCTCATGCTGCCTAAGTTGAGTAACGTACATTACCTTGGCCCTCGTCCACACCACACGCTACCAAGCTATTCTCAACACTGGGATGTGAGCTTGTTGCCGTTTGTTGATAACGAGCAGATCCGAGCGTGTAGCCCACTCAAACTAATGGAATACCTTGCGGCGGGCACACCCATTATCACAACACCGTTCCCTGCTTTGGTTCCATATCAAGGGCACGTAACCACGGTTGGCAGTGCCAACCAAATGATTTGGGCGCTTGATCATGCACGCGAGCTAAGCAACTCACCTATCTCTGTCGTCGAACAAGAGAGCTGGCAGAACCGTGGTAACTTCGTACATTGGATGTTGGAGCTATTATGAATAATCTGAAATTGCGGTTATTAGTCATCATCAATGCGATGTGGCGCCAACGCTACGTTATCGTTCTGCCAATGCTTATTTTGCCCTTTGTAGGCTTTGGTGTGAGCAAGTTGGCTCCAACTAAATATGACGCGCATACCAGTATGTTGCTTCAAGAAACGGCCAAGATGAATCCATTCTTGGAAGACATTGCCGTTTCGACGATGCTCAAAGATCGACTTAACGCATTGAGAACACTGCTTCACAGTCGACATGTGCTTTACTCGGTCGCTGATGAACTGCAATTAACCACGCCAGATATGCCTGAAATTGAGAAACAAGAGATCATTACTGACCTGTCTCAACGTCTAACGGTGACTCAGCTTGGAAAAGATTTTCTAAAGATAAGTCTAACGTCGAACACACCAAATGGAATGGAAGCGACGCTGCGCTCGGTAAGTGAACATTTCATTGAACAGTTACTCGCACCGGAACGTTCATCGATTGAAGATTCAAGTAACTTCTTGAAAATCCATATCGACAAACGTAGCGCAGAGCTTGCAGAAGCAGAAGAAGCGCTAGCTGCATACATGAATGAGAATGTTCATTCGACGCCTGAGGTACAGAGCCAAAGTTTGAATCGCTTAGCTTCACTCAAACAAACACTGGCAGAAAAAGAGGCCGAGTTATCGGGTGTCGAAAAAAGTTTAGGGTCAATCGACCAACAACTTTCAAGAACCAACCCTGTGATCGGTAAATTAGAAGACCAGATCATCGACATTCGTAGCGACCTTACCTTGTTACAAGCTAAATACACGGACAAGCACAGTGCTGTGCAAGCTAAAGTGCGTGAGCTAGACAGACTAGAGAATGAACGTAAGAGTTTGCTCGAGGTAACCCAGCCAACGATGAACAGCGACCAGCTTTGGGACATCGCAAGTAGTACGACACTGAACAAACTTTCTGATACCCAACCTCTTCTGGTCACTCAATTACACAGCCTACAGCTGGTTCGTGCTCGCTTTGAGTCTTTAACTGAAGAGACCAAAAGCCTTCGAACTATGATTTTCGAATTAGAACACAAGGCCAATAACTTCGGCGAAAATGCAAAAGAGATGTACCGCCTTAAACGTCAAGTTGAAATCAAACGTCAACTATATGATGAACTGACAGAGCGTTATGAAATGGCTCAACTAACGGGTTCGCTTGGTGTATTCGAGCAAAACAAACGTGTGAAGATTATCGATTTGCCTTTCACACCGAGTGTCAAATCTAACATGCCGACTTTTGTTTTTATTCTGGCTGGATTCGTTGCAGGTATCGGTTTGGGTATTGGTTTAGCGGTATTGTTTGAACTGTTTGATTCTTCAATCAAACGCAAAGACGAAATCGAAGATATCTTGGGTGTCCCTGTGATAACGGTGATCCCTAAAATGAGCTAGTCAGCCTCAAAGCCATTTTTGACTTGCTAGATTCACAGCTTTCTAATTTCCTAGCTTCGTGCTTCCTAGCTTTCTAGTTTCCAAGCTTCGTGCATCCTAGAGCAAAACGCCAACACTCGGTTGGCGTTTTGTTTATTTAGAGCCCCAAGTTCTAATGCTACTTTCGATTTACCCAAGCCCTATGATTCAAACTGCCATTCAATTGTATTTTGTTTTGATTCCCATTTTGAGAAATGAAAACTGCCCTAGAATTAAATAATCTAAACAACTGAAAAATAACGGTTATTTAATTGGCACAACTCCTGCAATCTCCTTGTGTAGTTAAACGTTTTAAAGAAGTTACTTCAAGAGAAACGTCAGAAAGGCGAAACAACAATTATAAAGGCAGGGTCCAAACTATGAATACGCATTTAACGAAGCATGGCAAAAAGATCATACACGTTGTTCAGCACCTTGCACCGGGTGGATTAGAAACCCTAACTCTGGATTTGCTCCGCCTTGCTAAACCAACAGACCAAGTGTTGATTGTCAGTTTAGAGGGTACTAAACAAGAGTCTATAAACAACTGGCCGAAGCTAGAGCCATACAAAAAGCAAATCGTCTTTTTGGATAAAGCACCAGGCGTACAATTCAATATCATTATTAAGCTAATTAAAGCCTTCAACGCGATTCGCCCTGATGTGGTTCATACCCATCATATTGGCCCACTGTTATACGCTGGTTATGCCGCTCGCGTAACCGGGGTTCCAACTCGAATCCATACCGAACATGACGCTTGGCATCTGAACAACAACAAACGTCGTCGATTACAAGCGCTTGCTTTAAAAGCTGCTCAACCAACGTTAGTTGCCGACGCGACACGTGTTTATAACCAACTACGCACTGCTTTTTCTTATGAGAACATCATTACCATCAAAAATGGCGTTGATTGTGAGAAGTTTAAGCCAATGTCGAAAGAACACGCGAGAGCAAAACTAAACCTGCCGACAGACAAACACATCATCGGTTGTGCAGGTCGACTAGAACATGTCAAAGGCCAAGACCAACTTATTAAAGCACTGACTCTTTTACCTGCAAACATGGTTGTCGCATTGGCTGGCGGCGGTACTAAACGCAATCAACTAGAGCAACTGACTAGCCGCTTGAATCTGAGTGACCGAGTCATCTTTCTTGGCTTAGTTGAAGACATGACCACGTTTTACGGAGCGTTGGATACGTTCTGCCTACCTTCACGCCACGAAGGGCTGCCGCTTTCTACACTTGAAGCTCAAGCATGCAATATTCCAACCGTCGCAATGGACGTTGGTGCCGTCGATGAAACCTTATGTCCAGTCAGCGGCGCCCTCGTCAAAAGCGGCAGCATTGTGGGGTTAGCTAGTGCGCTATTAGAAAAGCAAAATGAACGCTTTTTGTCACCTCGTCGCTACGTACTCGAAAACTTCGACATCATCAAAATGGTTTCGTCTTACAACGATATATCAGAAGGAGCTTACGCATGATTGATTGGTTGCTTGCGGGACTTTGTTTGTTTTCAGGTGCGTTGATTGTCTATCATCACGCAGCCTACCCTTTGTTACTGCGTTGGTATGCGAAAAGCCACCCCGCACGCAAAGTTGAAGAGAGTCATCGTTGCTACAAAGAGGAACAGCAAGATTGCACGTTGCCGACCATCACCGTTCTTGTTCCTGCATTTAACGAAGAACAGTGGATCGCAGACAAGATTCGTAACCTTGCTTCACTCGATTACCCAAAAAAGAAGTTGGAAGTCATTATCGCTTGCGATGGTTGCACTGATAACACAGTCGCCATTGCACAAATGACCATACAAGAAGCGATGTGCAGTGATGTCTATTTTGAGATACATGACCATCAAGTAAACCGAGGTAAAGTCGCGGTTGTTAATGAAGAAGTGACACGTATAACCAGTGATATCACGGCGATGAGTGATGTTTCTGCCCTTATTTCATTGGATGCTTTGCTTATAGCTGCCGCTCATTTTGAAAGTGACAAGGTTGGAGTGGTAAACGCAACGTATCAACTTTGTCCAACAGGCAATGAAGGCGAAAACACGTATTGGCAGTACCAAACCGCGGTTAAAGAGTCTGAGGCTTCGTTAGGTTCTAGCTTGGGTTCTCATGGCGCTTTCTACTTGTTTAGAACACACCTGTTTGAACTGCTTCCACTCAACACTATTAATGATGATTTCATCTTACCGATGCAAATCGTTAAACAAGGTTACATCGCCGAATACGAAACCCAAATGGTTGCATTAGAGCTAGAAGAATCGAACCTAGAAACAGACTTCAAAAGAAGACTTCGTATTTCAGCGGGCAACATGCAACAAGCGATTCGATTATTTGCCTTGTTCAGCCCGAAGTTTAAAGGCATCGCGTTTGCGTTCTTTTCAGGAAAAGGACTTCGCCTACTCACTCCATATTTAATGATTGTGTGCTTAGTGTGCTCAATCTTACTTAGCAACTACTTGGTATTTGAAGCGCTGTTATGGGCTCAAGTTGCCGTTTATACCATTGGCGTCCTTGGCTGCATCTTACCAAAGCGTCTAGTAAACAAACCTATTTCATTAATCTCTTATTTGATAGTTGGACATTATGCCAACTTCATTGGTGGCATTCGTTACCTAATCGGACTAGAAAACTCACCTTGGACACGAGCGAATCATTAAGGACTTATTATGATGAACATTGAACAGCTATCTACCCAAAACCTATACCAATACAAAATCTCACGTGCTAAACGTACTTTCGATTTCGTAAGCTCACTGATTGCTTTGATTTTGCTAGCGCCCGTATTTCCGTTGATTGCGATGGCGATTGCACTTACGTCTCGTGGTCCTATTTTCTACCGTCAACTGCGTGTTGGTAAATCGACACCGGAGAAAATGGCAATCTTTGAGATCATGAAGTTCCGTAGCATGTACGAAGATGCAGAAACTCGCTCTGGTGCAGTTTGGGCTACCGCGAATGACCCACGAATCACACCCGTTGGCCGCTTTTTAAGAAAGACACGTCTTGATGAGCTGCCACAACTGATCAATGTATTGAAAGGTGAAATGTCTCTAATTGGCCCACGTCCTGAACGCCCTACTTTTTACACCAAACTAGAGAACGAAATACCTTACTTTGCCGACCGCACATACGGTGTGATGCCTGGTATTACAGGGCTCGCACAAGTGAATCAAGGTTACGACACCTGTATTGATGATGTACGTCGTAAAGTAGGTTTTGACCACAGTTACGCACTAAGCCTATGTTCTGTTAAGTCTTGGATTGCCGCTGATCTGAGCATCATCTCTAAAACCATCATCGTAATGGTAGATGGTAGAGGTCGCTAAAACAGTATGGTCTAATGTGGATACAAAGCCTGTTTTCTATAAAGCCTTAGGGGGCGATTGGAAAGTCGCTAATGAAACACATAGTGCCGAATTAGCCCACGTTAACTAGACTCGCTGCTCTCGGTTCTCAGTTGAATGGTGTAATAAGGTTTCTTCCCTATCAATTGACGTAAACATTGGCAATGAATGTATAACGCAGATGTGGCTTGAGTTAGGGATTAGAAATTAAGAGCTGAGAGCTCAGAGTTAAGAATTAAGAGTTAAGACGAGAAAGCTTATATTCATAGAAAACCACAGCACTTTCGTCAGAGGCTTGCTCAACAAAACCTAGCTTTTTAAGTAAGTTGGCAGAGGCTATGTTTGAACGATCGACACCGCCAATCAGTGTGGACCATGACTCCGTTTTTGCGACTTCTGTGATGAAACTCTTCAGTAACTCACTCGCTAAACCCTTGCCCCAGAACTCTTCTGCAAGCAAGTAGCCAATATGAGCATCACTTTCGTCTTCTACATAAGCGAACAGAAAACCAATCAATTGATTATCGTTGGATTTCACTTGAAGTAAGCGGCTCTCCGACAACATTCGGTCGAGCCAAATTTCAGCCAATTCACGTGACACAATACCGTGAAAGTATGGTGGAAGGTTTTCAACAACTGATGGGGTTAGAATGCCAGGTACTCGCTCAAGTAGAGCCGAACGTTCAGGAACAGTAAATTCACCTGCAACTTCTTCTACTTTTAGTCTTTGAGTTTCAAACGAGATCGCCATGTGTCCTGCCTACTTCGATAAAAATGTGGATTATAGACCTGAGTACTCGTATTGGCTTCGTTTCCAAACCAAAGCAAACTAAAGAACAGCCACGCCTTCAACTTCAATCACTGAGTTAACATTTGCTCGCTCGATTATCTTGAGTAACGTCGTTTGAACTAACTCATTATCTCGGATTTCGGTTTCACAAGAAAAACGCTCTTCTTGAACACCATCGCCCTCACCCAGCATAAATTGAACCGCGACTTCCGTTGCGAGATCTTTGGTCGTCCCGTAATACGCTAACGTGATTTTTGGGTATCCGTGGTCGCCTTTTTTAACCTGCTTTGCGATACGTTTTTTGGCTTTATCTAAATTCATACAACTTCCTTTTAAGTTTGAAATACAAGGTGACTAGAACACCTTTTTAAACGGTAAGCAATACAATCAGCGTTGGTTATAGAGATTCCCTAGCCTCTTGATACTAATCAAGATGGTACAGTCTTAGCACTTTAAAGAGTGATAGCTAGAACACAGAAAACCTGTTTAAGAAATATAATGACAACACATAAGAATTACGCGCCAAGAAGCGGTAGATGTTTTCGTTGTTGATAAGTTAAGGCTAACTCTAAGCACTGCTTGATTGGTGCTTTGGGAAGTGGTTCAGTTAGGTTCAAGACGATTGCCCGATTACCTTGAAATACCAATGTGCCATCGTGCAATTCTCTGAATGTGTCGACTAGCTTCGTTTGACAGTTAAAGAACAAGTAATAGTTGTTTGGTGACTTCAATTTCCAGTCGATTCGAATTGGGCTGCCCGTCTTAACGCTGTAACTCGGCTCGCCCCATTTCAGAGACTCTTCGACTTCAGCTAGTTCCAAATCAGAGCAAAGCTCAAAGATTAATGAACGCAACTCTTCAAGCCGAGCTCGAACATCATCGGGATACTCGTCGAAATGTGTTTTGATTGCTTGGTCCATTGAACCTCCGATCCACTTGTTGAGATATTAAAATGCAGCTCACTTAAAGCATACAGCCTTAAAAATTAGTCCAACTCAAAACGAAAAGTGCCAAGCCTCGTAAATCACTTTTGCGTTATCTGTTCGTTAGCGGTTTTCAACGCCAGCTTTAAACCGTCCGTATCCTTACAACCAATGTAAACATGCTTTCCATTGCTTAGGCTTAACTTAAGCGCTGAACCTATCGATGCATTATACAACCAACCATCGCTCAGCATTCGGATACCAATACCTTGATACCACTTGCTTTGATAAAACGATGTCTCTGTAATGTCTGACACTTCTACATTCTTACGCCAAAAACCAAAGCCGAAATACCAGCTTAGTACATTGTCTTTAACCTCAATTGTCATGGAGAAAAAGAGCAAAGCAATTAAACCATTGATGGCGTGAGCGATTAATGTCCCAGGGTTATTATCCGAGGTAACGACAATGAAAGCACTTATCGCAACAAGGATGAGCAGCAATCCCTTGTTGGATTCCTTACTATAAAACACAGTGGCAACTCCTATAGACAACGAACAATCAACTAACTAGCCAACAGTTATCTTACTGCAGCCTTTCTAAAAAATCGTAGCAAGTAATGCAGGCATACTCCCACAACCAAACCAAGTAGCATCGCCTTGATACTACCAACCCAAAGTATCAAACCAGAATAACCTTGTCCCGGACCTAAGCCTTGTTTATTAATCACATCGACAAACATAAAACCGTTCCACAGCACATGCAGTGAGGCTGTAAATCCATGCACACAAATTGCGATGGTTCCAAGTAACTTGTACTTGTTAATAACTGGTGCGCCACAAAAAATGACAACAAGCGCAAATGTAAAAATCAGAGGGCCAGACAGTACTAAAGTGAGTGTAATTACTTCAACGTGGCTCTCTATGCCATAACTGTATGTACAAAATACCATTGTCATTGAAAACAAAAGCGAAATGAGTGCGAACCATAGCGTTCTATTCATTGGGGTTCCCTGCCTTAATAGTGGGTTTAGGACAAATTCGATAATCGACAGGAAGAACTAATTACCAAAAATACGGCATGAGAAATGCCCTTGTTACTCTACTATTCGATGGACGACTCAGACTTTCATAAACCCAATGTAACGGAAGACTTAGAACACAAGCTAGATAACAAAAACACCTCTCACCTGCGCGCCTAACTACATACCTTTTTGAGCTTCCTGTTGAACCCAAACAACATTTTCGTTTGAAGTTGGAACCTCAAACCAAGACCAAAACAGATCTAACATTTCAGGTGTCATTTCATAAGACCTACCATTCAGTTCCGAGTTACGGCTGAATGCTCTCTCCTTGCAAGTCTCAAACGGAACATCAAGATAGTGAACTTCGCTGTCCACACCTAGGTTTGATGCCCAGCTTGTAAAAGAATCCCGATCAGACTCACGCCAAAAACCAAAGTCAAAAATCACAGGGACACCCAAAGAAAAGAGCTGCATTGCAGAGTCCTTGAATAAACCTTGTAACGTAGCCAGCCGGCTATCAAAAACCTCACGCTCCATATGCTCGCCATACAAAGGAATCATCCACTCATCGATTGAGAAACGAAAGGCGCCATGCTTTTCTGCAAGCGCTTTCGAGTAAGTCGTCTTACCCGAACCGATAAAGCCACATACGAAATAGATTTTAGTCATGATTCCCCTTTAGCCTCCCTGTTACGCATGATTCTTTCTATTAGAAGTGTACCAATGCTGCTCACTACAAACGTAAAAGCAAACGCCACAATTGGCCGATAGAAATCAAACGTACCATCCGTCATAAAAAAGTACTGATGAATTGCGACACCAAAGCCAATCCCTAATGCCAGCTTCAAGTTCTTGAAAATTCCTTTTTTCATGTTCATTCCCTCGTAGAAAGCAAAACAATGTATAGGTGTGAGTGACGTTACGAACAGATCTTAAATCATTGCGACGTAAACACTGAAATTGAAGTAAGCCGAAAATAACGCCGTTGAGCATCCGTTTTCAGTGCTATGTCAGGCTAATTTTTCCTGACGTTCTTGAGTGCATGTTTGACCTTGTCGTAAATAAAACTAAGAAGTGCACCGACAAAGACAAATAAACCAAGGTCAATCAGAGCAAGTTTAAGACTGAACGGGTCTGAAAACAGGTTATAGGTGAATCCCATTTGCAAACCAATAAATTTAGTTAAAAAAACTGTAGGTATGATCAGAAGTATATTCACGTATTACCTGAAAAATTGACTAAAGAAGTAGAGTTCTAAAGCACATACTACTTTTGCTCATTTCTCAGGCAAGGAAATAGGTCTCGATTTACCCTGAAACGGGGATGCAATATGAATTTCAACACGATGAGTGGTGCGCCCTGTTCAAGGCGGAGTAACGCAATGCCGAAGCAGCCTTATACTTCTTAAATGGCTAATACAAAGGCATAGTTAAAATGCCGTGTGTTGTGAATCACTCTTGAACAGCTCGGATGGATAATAAGCACTCCAATCTAGTAAGATGAGGCTCAGACTTGCTATACGTTACTTCCAAGCTCAGAATTTGGCCTCAACTTATTGCTAAAAACGAACAGGCAACTAACCAAAATGCCTATCTCGAAAAGCTGACATAGAAAAGATGCTGTCTTAAACACCAGACCAGATTCCATCCAGGGCATCGCTATTTCCATTAGCACAGCGGCAAAAACCAAAGCATACCCAACCCATTGATGCCACTTACCTAACATGGGTGAAAAATGATAGAAAGCTAACAAATAGAGCACCGAAAAAAAAGGCATTATAAACCAAGTGAAATATTCAAGAATTTCAACTAACGAGCGACCAACTTCGCCCAAAATCGCCATTAGAATCGGGATAATAAAATTGAGTATCATGTAAAGAAACGGGTAGATAAGAATACCCAAGGTAAGATACCGAACCGACTTTTTAACTCTAGTTTCCACTTGTACTACCTTCTCAAGTTGGAGTAGCGCATGACTCCCAATTAACTTGCTTAGCAATACAAAGATTCAGCATTGTGCCATAAACACTAAAACTGGAGTAAAAGCAAAAATGCCAAGCGTTGGGAATCCCTCTTAAATTGCTTGTTATGAATCAGAATTTCTCGACAACTTGAGAAACTCACTACCAATATCATCTGAATAGCATGTTGCAATTTGCATCATTACAATTGCATCCATTGACGGTCTTAACATAAGTAACGCACTCGTCACTTGAAGTAGACTAATTGCAGTCGCATGAGCAGGGTCAGTCATCCCCGAATTACTCTGCCCCACAACTAATATATCTTCTTCACATTCTTCGAGAGCTAAACGATTTCTTAATCCTTTTGAGCCAGCGTGAATATTTTGGCTTGCCCATTTATAGTAAGGACGTAAGTGCTCAAGACCAACGTCTTTTTCAATTGCACCAAAGCCAACACGATTATGCGCAGGAAACAAATAAGCGGCCCATCCGTAGTGTCCTGAGTAACCTTTTCCGTATTTTTTAATTAGGTCATCGTAGACCTTTTTTACTTCTTGTATTTCTGTGTCTGTTGGTGCTTTTGCTTGAAGTCTGCTTTCATATTTCCGGTGCTCTTTCATGGCATCGTAGGAATCCACAACATCATGAAAGTAAAATCTTTCTGCACACTCTTGACCATGTTTAGCGATAAACAATGCAGTAGCACTCACTTCATGCAACGCCCTCCAGCGTGAATGCGCTGCATCAGGGAAACCATTTTTCATTAAGCATAAAATTTCATTTGCGATGTGGCAGGCTCTCGCATGATGACGAACTAAAAGATCAAATACCAAATCTCCTTGTTCCGCTGCTTGAGGGCGATGTTCAGAGTTTAAGGTTTCACCTGCTTCAGTACAAATCACGATATGAGTTTCTAGAAGATCAAAGCCTGACTTCCACCTGTCAACGTTCCTATCAGCAAATGAATTGTAGTCATACCTGCGATTTGAAAGCATTTCTGGCATCGAACTGGCCAATGATGCACGTATTGCATCTACGAAATCAGGTGTTATATCTGCTATTAGCATTTCTATATCCAAATCTTTAGCTTTATCTGGATTTTCGGCAATCAAATCTTCAATGAACTTCTCGAATTGTTCTTGAATAGTGCTCATAAGTCTCCCTGATTCATAACAGCTATTAGACTGAAAAATTCTGCATTCAAATACAGAATCATTCTATCTAGTTTCATATGCATATTAATTTACCACGATTAATCACAGCAATTCAGTGACTTAAAACATAGATAGACTCATTGAATGACAAAATGCAGAATATTTCTATATAGTATGAATTTCGCAAAAACCCCGCTCTACTAGATATAAAAACAGTACCTCTGCGCATACCCCAAAAACAAAAAAGCCTGCCATTTATGCGAACATAAATGGCAGGCTTTATACGTTAATTAAATTTGTTTGTGGCTAGCTTACGCGGCTTCGAATGCGAGGGCTTTCTTCTCTACTTGGCGGAAGATCAGCGTTAGTATGCCGTTTACTGCTAAGTAGAATGCGCCGGCGATACCAAACACAGTAAGTGTGTCGTAGGTTTGGCCGTTGATACGCTGAGCGTAACCCATCAAATCCATGATGGTGATGGTGCTTGCCAGTGACGTACCTTTGAAAACTAGAATCACTTCGTTCGAGTAAGCTGGAACGGCGCGGCGTAGTGCATATGGCAGTAACACTTTCAGCGTTGCGATTTTGTCCATACCAAGTGCGCGACATGCTTCCCACTGCCCTGCTGGAATGGCGTTGAATGCGCCTCTGAACAGTAGCGTGCTGTATGCCGCGGTGTTCAAAGCTAATGCTAACATTGCGCAGAACCAAGGTTGGCTTAACCAAGTCCACATGAAGCTTTCACGAATCCAATCGAACTGACCCGGGCCGTAATACACCAAGAAGATTTGAACCAACAATGGTGTGCCAGTGAACAGCGTGATGATGCCACGAGTGAACCAGTGAATCGCCGGTATTCTTAGAATTAGCGTTACCGTCATCAGCAGTGACAAGATACAACCAACAAGCAATGAAGCGCCTGTGAGTTGAAGACTGGTCACTAAGCCTTCAAGCATTTGAGAGAGGTATTGTTGATTCATGCCATTGCCCCTTTGTTACCCAAACCTTGAATAGAGAACTTACCATCAATCACTTTTACCAATCTTTGTGTGATTAAAGTGATGACCAAGTAGATTGCTGCTGCTGTCGCGTACCAAGTAAATGCTTCGTGCGTTGCAGCGGATGTTAGTTGTGCTTGTTTCAACAAATCTGTTACGCCAATTAGCGAAACTAATGCAGTGTCTTTCAGTAACACTAACCATTGGTTGGTTAACCCTGGTAGTGCGTGTCTTACCGCTTGAGGTAACACGATACGAAAGAATGAACGTGATTGAGAGATACCAAGCGCGCTTGCTGCTTCTCTCTGCCCTTTGCTTACTGCTTTTAATGCACCACGCAAGGTTTGCGAAGCGTAAGAAGCAAAGATAAGTGACAGTGCAACAACACCAGATAAGAACGGGCTCACTTCTATGAAGTCGCCAGTGATCATGAACAGAACTTGTGTCGAACCAAAGTAGATAAACAGTACGACCAGAATTTCTGGTAAACCACGAACAATCGTCACAAATGCAGTCGTTGGCCATTTGATTGCAATACGACGAGACATCTCACCACTTGCAAACAAAACTGCTAGAACCAATCCAACCAATAGGCTTACGAACGCAAGCTGAACAGTCATCCAGCTTGCTTCGACGAGCCCTAAAGAGTAACCCGTTAATTCCATAAATTACTTACCGAAGTACTTGTTGAAGATCTTGTCGTATTCGCCGTTCGCTTTCACTGCTGCAAGTGCAACGTTAAGCTGGTCTACAAGTTCTTGGTTGCTCTTGTTTACTGCGATACCAAAGCCGTTACCGAAGTACTCTTGGTTTGTTACTTGATCGCCAACGTACGTTAGGTTGTCTTCTTTCTTGAACCATTCTGCTACAACGGCTGTGTCACCGAATACAGAATCGATACGACCGTTTTTCATGTCGATGAATGCATCTTGGTAGCTTGAGTAAGGTACCGCTGTTACGCCAGTCATTTGCTCAAGTAGGAAGCTCTGGTGAGTAGAACCGTTTTGAACGCCAACACGCTTACCTTCTAGTGCTGCTTGGTCTGCGACTTTGCCTTCGAAAGAAATGAATGCTGCAGAGTTATCGTAGTATGCGTTAGAGAAGTTCACTTGTTTAAGACGCGCTTCTGTGATGTCCATTGCCGAGATAGCCGCATCGTAACGTTTGAATTTAAGTGCAGGGATCAAGCTATCGAATGCTTGGTTGTGGAAAGTACACGTTGCTTTCAGCTCTTCACAAAGTGCGTTTGCTAAGTCTACGTCAAAACCCTGA
This sequence comes from Vibrio sp. 10N.247.311.47, assembly GCF_041467535.1. Lineage (NCBI taxonomy): Bacteria > Pseudomonadati > Pseudomonadota > Gammaproteobacteria > Vibrionales > Vibrionaceae > Vibrio > Vibrio sp. 10N.247.311.47. Next base: position 6,613 of record NZ_JBFSUR010000023.1, on the reverse strand, counting down.
ATTTGGTTGTTCTCATCCATGTATTCGAATGGTGCGTACGTTGCTTCCATCGCGAATTTGATTTCTTCTTTAGCCGCTGCGTTAAAAGAAGCAAGGCCGATAAGTGAAGCTAGTAGAATCTTTTTCATTTTGTTACTCCGAATACTGTGTAATAGCGGCCTGTGGCCATTCTTATAATTTGATTGTTTTAATTGATGTTGTGTTTAGCTAGATCTAGTGAGTCAACTTTCTTTTAATAAGTGACTTACTTAATGAGTCAGATACTCGGCAAACTCAGGTGTCTGCGGATTAACGAATGAATCGCTGGTGCCGTGTTCAACGATGTACCCTTTCTCTAGGTACAGAACGTGGCTAGCAATCTTCTTCGCGAAATCGACTTCATGCGTCACGACCACTTGGGTAATGCCCGTTCCGCTCAATTCTTTAATAATGCTCACGACTTGGTTGGTGATCTCAGGATCAAGCGCCGCTGTTGGTTCATCAAACAACAACACATCCGGTTTCATCATCAGCGCACGTGCAATCGCAACACGCTGTTGTTGACCGCCAGACAGTTGAAGTGGCCAAGCGTCTGCTTTGTCGGCAAGTTGAAGTGTCTTTAGGACTTCTTGCGCTTGCTTAATCGCTTCTTGCTTATCCAAACCCGCCACTTTGGTTGGTGCTTCAATCAAGTTTTCCATCACCGTCATGTGTGGCCATAAGTTGTATTGCTGGAACACCATGCCGACTTTACGACGAAGTTTAAGCCCCTGCTTCTCTTGGATTTGGCTTGAAAAATCGAATTGCTCATTCGCAATGTCTAATTCGCCGTTGTCCGCGATTTCAAGCAGGTTCAATACACGCAGTAATGAACTCTTGCCCGCGCCGCTTGGGCCAAGCAATACCAAGGTTTCGCCGCTCTCACAGTCGAAACTGATGTCGTGAAGAACTTGGGTATCACCGTATGATTTGTTGATGCTCTTTACTTGAATACTCATGCCACAATACTGCATTAATTGTCATTTATTGGTTATTCTATTCAATCCGAGGTTTTATGCAAGAAAAATGTATAAAAAACTACTTTGTTGAATTTTTGTAACAAATATTGCACAAAAAACAGTCGCTATAACTGGTCTTACAACCAAAACTCGCAAGCCATTGATAAAGCTAATATCGAGATAAAAAGCAAACGTTTTGCTATCAATTTATAAATCATCGCATGGTTGCTTGTTTATATGTGCACTCTCCTATCAACGCTAATTTACTTGCATAAAAATTAAGGTTAAATAGCTTGGTTCCCTATCCAACTGACTGGATCAAAATGCTTAGTTTTCCTTTAAGGTCGCTTCGAATTATTCACTTAGTGTTGATGAAATATTGGAAATTGAGTTTCCTGGGGAGCGTCACAGCGCAATAAATGCTTTAATGGGTTCGATTCTCAACAACAATTACTGCCCAGCGAATAACGCGCAGTACAGGCAATAAGTCATAAAGCAATTAGCCATAAGCAACAAGCAACAAGCCATCTATTTTTAAAGCGACAACACATTAAGGCAGTCATATGCAAAACGATGTCTCTTCTACGCTCGACTCAAACCAGCGACAGACTCAAAAGAATCCCGATGCCAAACCTGAGAAAAAAAGCCTCAGTATTTTGTTTGAGCTGAGTAAATTCATTCAGCCTTATCAAGGTCGTGTTATTGCTGCGTTGATCGCGTTGATCTTCACAGCGAGCTTAACCCTCTCAGTCGGACATGGTATTCGTCTTCTCATCGACCAAGGTTTTAGCCAACAATCACTTTCAGATTTAGGCAGCGCGATTCAGTTCATCATGGTCGTGGTCGTGTTGATTTCGATTGGTACTTTCTTCCGCTTCTACTTGGTTTCTTCTGTTGGGGAACGCGTGAGTGCAGACATTCGCTTATCGGTTTTCAATCATGTCGTGACGCTGCATCCGAGTTACTTCGAAACCAATGGCAGTGGCGACATCATGTCGCGCATTACAACGGATACTACTCTGCTTCAAAGCATCATAGGTTCATCGTTCTCTATGGCGATGCGCAGCGCGTTGATGTGTATTGGTGCAATCATCATGCTGTTTGCCACCAACATTAAGCTGACGTTGATTGTATTGGCCTCGGTGCCATTTATCTTGATCCCGATCCTTGTCTACGGGCGTCGTGTCAGAGCCCTATCTCGTCAAAGTCAGGATTCGATGTCTGATGTGGGTTCTTACGCAGGTGAAGCGATTGAACACATTAAAACGGTGCAAAGCTACAGCCGAGAAGAGCAAGAGAAAGCGTCATTCGCGGTTGAAGTTGAAAAGGCATATGAGATTGGTCGCCAACGTGTAAAACAGCGCGCGATTCTTATCTCTGGCGTTATCGTGATTGTATTTAGTGCTATTGCAGGCATGCTTTGGGTTGGTGCTTACCTTCATAAGGTATTGCATTACTTTCTATTACACACCGCTAAGAATCAGGCTTGTGAGCTAGGTAATAAAAATGGCCCTTTTCGCACGGAATTATGGTTTGGATAAACCCTGTACTGCAACAAAATATTACCTTATACAACCTTATCTGCCACCGTTATTTAGTTACAAAACACCAATTGTTTAAGGAAGACTAAGATGACGGACAGTAAATATATCAAGAGGTGTAGTAACGGGAGCAAGGGTTATTGCCTAAATCATTTCTGGCGGGCGGACGACTCTTGTTATCAAGTGCCGTCTCCCTAAGAGCCTAGTGTGCAATGAAAATTGAGCCTAAATTAACCACTTAACACGCTAAACCAAAAGAAATCTAGAATGCCGAATGTAGCAAATCGTGTTGATGCATTTGTTATATTTAATCTTCGACTGTGCAGTTAAAACAAGTGTCCTCTATCAGATACCCACCGCAGTCATCACATGGAACCATGTCTGTTTTAATTGATTCCATACAGTCGGCACATCGATACCAAAGACACATACCAGCTCCCAGCTTTTCATCATAAATTACCGAAGGAGCTGAACACTCAGGACAGTCATAAAACTCTGACATATCAATATTAGTACGTTCAAAACCACATGTCGTGCAATAGCAAGCAATTGGAAATGACTCGCCATCGTAGATTACGAAGAGTGAATAGTTCTCGCAGTGACAGCAACCACCTTTTGTAAATTCATCTCTCTTGTTAACGTTTAAGAATGATTCTTCTACATCTGTTGCTTGTTCATCAAAGTTTATTCTATTGATCCCTTCGACAAATGTATCCAATGCAGCTTTCTCGCCCGCTATTTTCATAGCTGGTTTTATAACCATTAGATAGAGCTTAAGTAATGATGCTTTCAAGTCATTTGGGGTAGTTTCAAACGCAAAGTGCTGAATTTTATTGCGCTCTTTAGCTAAATCTTGAATAACTTTCAGATTCGCTCTTTGAAATTGTTCCGGATAATGTTTTTTTAGTTCTTGGCAAATGCCATTAATATCATTGGATTTGCAGTCGAATAACTCCTCTATGGTTGGCTGAAGTGGTGATTTACAATTACGGAACAATGAGTTTTTATCAAAAATAATTATTGGGTCTATCTGTACTAAGATTTCTTTAAGAATTAACTCTGCACCTTGAAAAAGTGAAAGAAGAGCCTTTTTATAGTGACTTGGGCTTTGTTTCTGCTCTGCATAGTCAAGGTAATCCATACCAGACTTGATGGAATCTAATGAATTTTCTATCAATGTAAACTTAATCATTATTTACTCTTTGCTTACTTTTTAAATATAACTCTGGGCATAAGGTGCGCCACTATGAACTTACCAAGCACACCAGACTCCATACCAAAAATGCCGAGTGTCCAGCGTCACCTTGATGCCATTGTTATGTACGTTTTCTATACTCAGTTGCAATTGCTTCAACGTACGCTTGAAATGCTTCAATCACAAAATTTAAGCATCCCGCCTCAAATATCACATACTGACCACATCTTCGCTCGCTTCCATCAACATACTTTTTCACTTTTCCATTCTCATCCATAGCGACTAACCCATCATGGTGAAACAGAGTTGGGTGGCTTTCAATTAATCCGTCTATTTCAGCAATCGGATTACCACTATTCTTGTATGCCTTCCCATCATGGTGAATACATTGATTTCTTAATTTTCTAAGTACATCAATTAGCTGCTGTTCTGGCTTATTCTTCAACTGAGGAAAATGACGATTTACAAAGTTATTTACTTTTACCAAACCTAAGCCCGGGTACTTATCAAATGACTTCCCACCAAGCTTTTTCTTTTGGTAACGACTGCACAAGGTTTGAAGCTCAACCTCGTAAGTACTGTAAATAGTTTGAAATGCAGAGCGTCGGTGCAGACTTGGAAAGTACTCTTTAAAGATCTCGTCCAACATCACTTCTGCATCAGAAAGTCCTTGATAATGCTCTACATAACTATAGATCCCTTCTTCAGCACTTAGCTCTATTTCGTGTGTCTCAGGCCCATTCTCTATGAACTTTCTAATTTCCTCTTCGATTACCTCTTCGGTCTGCAACACAAATGAAGACATTAGGTTATCCGTAAATTGAAGAGGTGAAACATGGGGGATGTGTAGTAAATCTGCTACAAGTGCCATTAATTACTCCTAAATGACAATAAAATTTTCAGCTTGTACAAGTAGCCGCATTAAGGTGTGAGCAGCGTTTGGCTATACTTGAGCGAAGCGAAACTGCCAAGCGTTGCGAATCACTCTTAAATGCTTTGTATGTGTATAAACTCAGTGCAACTATACTAAACCGATTTTTAAGGTACAATAGCCTTTATTTTAGGCGGACTAAAGCATTGAGTATATTAGATAAAGCAAAATACGAGCATTGGGGCACTACGCACAATTTTGCAAACTGCAAACTGAACCGAAAGGAATATGGTGAGTTTTTAAGCAGTTATTTGGTTGGCGAGACCAATGGATTCGTTCTTAATTTAAATGGAGCTTGGGGAGCAGGTAAAACCGAATTTCTTAAGCGCATTTATACTCACCTGCTTCAGGAGCGCCACCCAGTTATATATATTGATGCTTGGGAAAGCGATTTCTCGAAAGAGCCTTTAACTGTTATTACTAGCGAGTTACTAACCCAATTAGAATCCTTTAATAACGGTATTGGTAGTCAAGAAAACACTAAGCGCCTAAAGCAGTTTCTAAGCAAAGCTATAAAAGCCACAGCTGTTGGTGTAGTCGGCTACGCTTCAAAGAAATATTTGGATGACTCAACAATTGGCTCGAATGCCATGATGAAGTATTTTGATGAAAGCCCAGCCGATTTTATGAAGCAGCTAACATCTGAGTATTCGCAACAAATTGAAGCTATTCAAAAAATCAGAGAATGTTTGTCTCAACTAGCAGAGGTGCTGAAGTCAACTTATGGAGCGGAAATCCCTGTTGTTGTACTGGTAGATGAGCTAGACCGATGCCGACCTACTTATGCAATTGAAATGCTCGAAGTCATTAAGCATTTTTTCAAAACAGACAACTTCGTTTTCCTTATTGCGACCGATACAGATCAATTATCACACTCAATTAATGCAGTGTACGGGTATAACTTTGATTCAAAGCAGTACCTCAAAAAGTTTTTTGATCGAAAAGCAACACTGCCTTCACCTGACATTGAAGCATACCTGAATGCAGTTGGGATAAACTATGAGCAATATAGTCGCCTACGACTATTCCCTATTATGTTTAACGGCAGATTAGAGGATTCAATTAACAAAATTGTTAGCTTGCTTGCCGTTGGCTACGACTTGCACATTCGGGATATTGACCAGTTGATGAACAAGTTTCAATCTTGTTTACGTTCCGCCATGAATACGTTGGAACGAACTGGTAATTCGCAATACATAAACTTTCCTGCTTTGCTCATCGGTTTGATTGAGCACGAAAAATCGCAAGACATATATAACAAGCGTACCCAACGCTATTCCCCTGAGCCTACGTTATTGGGAATGAACTATGAAATTTCAGAAGATTTCACTCTTTTGGATCTAATTAAGCAATCTATGAACAATATCATCTATACAAGGCATGTTGGACAAGATCAATGGGGAGAGCCTATAACAACTTACAGGTTACCTAGCCGCTCAGCATACCGTGATGAATTGCAGTCGAGTATTAGTGAAGAGTATCAATCATTTATACTTGAGACCATTAACAATATGGATAATGGTAACAGACAACAATGCAAGTATTGGAACTGGGATGATATGAAGAAAGTAATTGAGTTAGCTGGCACTCTCGAGTAGTAAAAAAGTGGCGACATTGTGTAACAAAGCAGTGTCGCTGATGTTCTGGACAATACACATAACATTTTAATATCGTGCCAGCGCGAATTGATGTATTAAGCACACCTCAAAAACCATACCTAACGAACTGAAAAGTATACATATAATTCAGTTTAGATCTAATTTTTAGTTGAAAAGCGTGCAAGCACACATTGTTTCCGATTCAAGGCACGTTATCAATCCAAATCTTCTCTTTTTCTCAATTATTCAATGACTTATAAATATCCGAACACCATATTCGTGCGTAACTGTGATTGAAGGTCAGTCTATTGTGGATTCATAGACAGGATCTTAAGAGCTAACTTGTTTATTTAGATAGAAAAAAGGCTTCA
>NZ_JBFSUR010000022.1:0-96988 GCF_041467535.1 Vibrio sp. 10N.247.311.47 | reverse complement strand
TTAAAAAACAGTATATGATCACACCTAAATCTGATCATCAAATCGATCTTGAATGTATTGAATTTGTTGTGACTTCAGTGTACAAATTAGTGGAAACATCACTTCACGCTACCCCTTATTCCATATGGGTTTTTCATGATCTTGCCCTGTGTAGTATATTTTTAGAACAACTCACGAACGTGAAGATGTGTTGAATTTTATAGCTCTAATCTCATAAAAATGCCTCAGTCAATCTAAAGCCCTGAGACGCTTCTTATTCATTTTGAGACAGTCGATTTACGCCCATCCCTTATAGAACCTAGACTTTGCTTACTTTTAAAAAGCCGCCCCAATAGGCCGCCAAAGCAGCTTTCAACCTTTCGGCTTACCGCACTTTTAAACTTGCTAGCCAGTCGCATTTGGGTACGCTACCGCCCTTAGGTTTGGCTCCTAAAGGCAATAGTGACAATTTGTTCGCTTTATGCGTTTTTCATACGGTTTTAAATATGCGGAGCATTCTAGCAAAGTAAGTGCATATTGACTAGTTTGGAATTTACCCTATTTGGACAAGCCTCTCACCACGCATTCAACCAGCGAGAGCATTGTACGTCTTGCAGGTACTGAGTGCCTATGTGGTAGCGGTTTTCTTGTGCTGCGTCGCAGTAGCGCTTTTCTATATCAATGAAAATATTGCCGTTGCGGTATAGCGAAACGAAGCTTGGGTTGTTGTTTACCGCCAATAACGCTTTAATCTCAGTACGTGTTAGCCCTTGTGGGTAATGGGTAACAAGCAGTTTCAAGAACTCGCCAATACGCCCTTCCACTCGCGCTATCTCTTTTTCTAAAATGGTGACTTTTTCTTCCGTTGTCAGTTTTTTTAGGCTGATATCGTCCATTTGCCCTCTCCCTAATTCTACTTTTGTATCTTGACGTTTTTTGTCTGTATTCGCGCTTGGTCTGCCCTAGCCTTTGGTCCCCCTAAGCTCTTATCTTTATAAGCTATTATTTTTCAATAACTTAGACCTGTGTGAACAAGCGCTTCGTCTGTGAATAATCGAATGGTCACTTTTTAGAATCCGTGCAGGGCGACTTGGATTGAACTAGGGCCTTGATACGTGCTTCGAACGGATTGGTGGTGCTTTTGGCTTGGTAGTCCGCTAGGGCCTGAGAGACGGGCGTGGGTTGTTTGTGAACCATGGGCTTGGCTGCCGGTTGGGTTTTAGCTTCCTTGGTCGATGTAGAAGCAGAAGCCCTTGCTGGTTTAGCCGCTTTTGTTTGCTTAGCCGCTCTAGCCTGCTTAAAGACTGGCGATGAGTCTCGCTTCGCTTTGGCTTGGGCGCTTCTTCTTAGCCAGCCATTCACAAAGTGACCAATGTGCTCAAAGGGTTTGCGCTTATCGGGGTTGATGTACAGCCAGGCTTGCATGGCATGCAGTTCTTGCAGCACATCTAACTTTGGGTAGGTTCGCTCTAAGATTTTGTAGAACTCATGATAAATCGGCGCGCTGCCCTCTTTGGTGAGCAGGTGAATCACGGCTTCATTCTGTTGGCTTATGGGGTTTGTGACGTTGGTTTTAGGTGTCGAGATCTCATGTTGTTCAGAACCGCTTGGGGGATCAAGTACATCGGTGTCATCCAAGCTGCCGTTTTTCAAGCTCAACTCTGTTTTATGTTCTTTATGAAAGATTATGTGTGCCAGGTGATCACTCTCCGTGGTGGATCTTGAGTCACCCAGGGGAGTGTCTGAATGGTCGGTTTTCTGCGCATGTTCTGTCTTCTGGGGGTATTCCGACGAAGCTGACGGTAAACCTGTTTGTTCTACATTGGCGTTCTCTTGATTCGCTTGGACTAGATCGGTCTGCTGAATGTGGCTGTCGCTGGGAAGGCGCAGCTGATAGATGTTGCTGCGCTGGCGTCCTGAATCATCAAACCGCTTTATTCGCTTCACAAAGCCTTGCTTTTCGAGCTCGTTAACATGTCGTTTAACGGTTCTTACCGACACTTCGCAATATTGCGCCAAGTAATTTAGGGAAGGAAAACACACGCCGCGCGCGTCGGCGTTATCGGCCAATTTTAATAACACCAACTTGCTTATTGGAGAGCCAGTTTTTAATGGGATGAAAGAAAGAATTAGAGAAACACACATGGTTAACGCTCCTTGTTAATTAGTCATTCGTATAGAAATCCATTGATATACAGAGCATTAACAACACTTTTTGGCGCTTTAGGGGCGAAAGGCCCATGAGATAAGTTGTAAGAAAAGATGTTTGGTTAATCGCCTCGGATAGATATGCAACATCAACCTTATTAAGCAATGGCTTTTCGAAGCACCTCTCATTTTTTTGTATTCCTCTGTTTTCGTGTTATTCCCGCCAACCCCAATCAAGAATGTTGAAGTACATTGCCCTCCCCATGCAGCAATAAGGTGCTTAATGAAGGCGATAGTTTCTCTTTTTATTTCAGCGTATCAACCCGGTATGGCGAGCATCGAGTGCCGTGCTAACTCCCTCACTCAATCACGTCAGCCGTTATTTTTTAGTGATAGTGATGGGTTTGGCCAAGTACTGAGCTATGAAGTTAACGGTTATAAAGAAAGCCATTTGGAAGGTTGTTATTTTAATGAGGATGAATGCGGTGACACCCCCAGCTATGACGATATTTGTTGGATGATCAGCCGATCGCGGCGTAAGCAGCCTCTGGGTTATTACGTGATGTATTTACGTTATGTCAGCCACCACCCCGGCCATGAAAAAACCGTAGCCACCAGTCTGCGACAACACATCGCATTGCACCCTGATTTAAATGAATCGCTATCAACGTCTTTAATCGCCTATTTACAACAACACGAGGATTTATTTTGTCAAACACTCCACCAGCAACTGATCGAGTTCCAAATCAGCCGTTAGAAGCGTCTGTTTTGCCAGAGCGGGCTGACACCAAAGAACGAATTGATTCGGAAGAGCAGGCTAGCAAGATGGAGCTTATCCCTTCGTTAGATCCTTGTTTACCTTCAGCATCCTATTCATTCAGCCTGGTTTCGGTTTTACTCCGCTTACCTCATTGCCCGCCATATTCCTTTATTACTGTGCATTGCAGCGCCACGCCGCCACAGCAAGATGTAGGCGTAGCCGAGATTCGTCGATGGCATAAAAAGAAAGGCTGGCGCAATGTGGGGTATCACTTTGTTATTCGTCGCAATGGGGATGTCCAATTGGGCAGGCCGCTGTCGCAAACTGGCGCGCATGTGAAAGGACACAACAAGGGCAATATTGGGGTTTGTTTGGTTGGCGGTTGTAATGCCGAGCTGCAACCAGAAGATAACTTCACACTTGCGCAGCGCAAGGCACTGTTTGGTTTGATGGCTGCACTGCAAGAGCAGTTCTTGATTTCAGATGAGAATGTTAAGGGGCATAAAGATTGGGGCGTGAATAAGGCGTGTCCTGTTTTGAAGATAAAAGCTTAAGAGCAGATGCGGGATTCGAAAGGGGAGGCTGGGAGGGGTTGGTTAGGCATTAGCTAGCAACCCCCTCTAACTCCCCCTTTTATTAACATCACCACTCACAATAGTCCGGTGTTCAAGGGGGAGGAGCAAAAGCTAAGTCTTCGAATAATTTGAAGAGCAGTTGCGGGATTCGAGTAAGCGAGATGCGAAGAGACTAAAAGCGGATTCCAGATACTTCGTTCCTCGCCTCTAAAGCAACAGAATGGCGGAATGACGGAGTCGTGAGATTATTCACTTAATAAAAGTAGTCGTCATTCCCTACAGTGAGGGACGAACGTGATAGGGAATCTAATTCAACGGATAAATGGCGGAGCAGAGGGCTCGCTAAGGTTGTCGAACCATAAGGTTATACAGTCAAAGGTTATACATGCGGTCAAAGCCAATCAATAAACCAAGGAGCAGTATGACATTGTTCGGAAGAATATTCGGGAGCCAGTCTTCGATTAGCAAGGGGTTAGATGCACTCACCAACACAGGAGATGCGATGTTTTTTACTGATGAAGAAAAAGCGAAGCACAAGCTGGCACTGCTTAAAGCGTATGAACCTTTTAAATTGGTACAGCGCTACATTGTGTTGTTGTTCACCATTCCTTATGTGGCACTGCATGTGATGGTGATTTTGGGCTGCATGCACGGCTACGATTGGAAACCATTAGGGGAAATGACCAATGAAGCGTTTGGCTATCCTGTGCTAGCGGCGATTGGATTGTATTTAACGGGTGGCGTGGTGAAGAAGTAGAAGAGTAGATTCGAGTGACGGGTAAACGGGATGCGAAGAGATTAAGAGCGAGGAGAAGAAGATGGTTGTTGTGCTTTTAGCTCCTCCCCTTTATCACGACTGTTACTTGGCAGAAAATATCAATATAAGGGGAGGCTGGGAGGGGTTGATTAGGCATCGCTAGCAACCCCCTCTAACTCCCCCTTCTATTAACACCATCACTCACAATAGTCCGGTGTTCAAGGGGGAGAACCAAAAGCTAAGTCTTCGAATAATTTGAAGATTGGATAAAGAATAGATACGGGTGGCGGGTAGACGGGATTCGAAGAGCTAAAAGAGCAGATTCGAGCAGCGGAGCGGGTAAACGAGTAACAAGAGATGAAGAACGGATTCGAGTGGCGCTTTTCGTATCTCGCCACTCGCATCCCGTTACTGTCTTTAGCTCTTCGTTTACCCGGTTACTCGCATCTCGTTACTGCTCTTTAACTTTATTTCTTGTCGCTCGAATACGCGTAGTTGTAATAACCGTAGCCGTATGAGCTTGATGCTTTCTTCTCGATGGCGTTGAAGATAACGCCTTTCACTTCGATACCTGATTGTTCGAAACGGTTACGAGCCACTTCTATCTCTTTAATGGTGTTTTGACCGTAACGCGCCACCATTAATGTGGTGCCAGCGAAGGCGCCGACAATGCTTGGGTCGGTTACCGCAAGTACGGGCGGGGTATCAACAATCACCAAATCATACTCTTTCGATGCCCATTCCATTAGTTCTGCAAAGCGTGGGTGCATCAGCAGCTCTGATGGGTTCGGTGGCACTTGGCCACGAGTAATAATATCTAGGTTCTCTACCGGTGTGGTTTTCACTGATTGAGCGAACTCTTGCTTGCCGCTCAGCACATCAGAAAGACCATTGTCCCAGTTCACACCAAAGCTTTGTTGTAGGTAACCTTTACGCATATCGGCATCAATCAACAATACCTTTTGGCCTGTTTTTGCGGCTACTGCGGCAAAGTTAGTCGAGATGAATGATTTACCAATGCCCGGCGCAGGGCCAGAAATCATCAAGATGTTGTTTTTCGCTTCGAGCATTGCAAAGTGTAAGCTGGTACGAAGGCCACGCAGTGCTTCAACCGAAAGATCGGCAGGGTTCGATTCAGCAAGCAGTGCTTGAGTGCCCTTGGTTTGCTGTTTCTTCGATTTAAATCGGTTGGTTAGCTCAATCTGTAAATCTGATTTTGGTACCGCTGCGTAAACCGGAAGGCCGATTTGTTCAATTTGGTCTGGGCTTTCAACACCACGGTGGAACGCCGCTTTCACTAATACAAATGCGACACTTAACATGCCACCCAGTAGCGTCGCTAATACAACAATCAATGGCTTCTTCGGTTTAACGGCGCGAGCGTAAGCTTGCGCGTCATCTAAGATACGAACGTTACCGACCGTACCGGCTTTAATAATGCTCAGTTCTTGAACCTTGTTTAAAAGCTGGATGTAGATCTGTTGGTTTACTTCAACATCACGTGTCATACGTAGTACTTCACGTTGTGTTTTCGGCAGCTTTTGCACTTGCTTGTTCAGGCGCTCTCGCTCGCCCAACAACGTTTTACGCTTATCAATCAGTGACTTATACGCCGGGTGATCTTTAGTAAAACGCTGACTGATATCACTCTCTTTAAACGTCAGTTCATTCAATTGCGCTTCAAGCTCTACCATTACCTTCAGGGTTGATTGTGCTTCTAAACCCAAATCGATCGATTCGTTCTTTTGACGATAGTTGTTTAGCGTGTCTTCATAGCCCGTTAGCTCAGATTTAATACCAGGAAGGTGGCTCTCTAAGAACTGTAAGCTCTTCTCTGCTTCCGCAGAATTACGTTTCACGTTTTGTAAGAAGTAAGTCTGACTAATATGATTAAGAATTTCAGAAATCTGCTGCTTGTTTTCCCCTTCGAAACTTAGCTTCAAAATACCGGTTTGCTTTCCTTGCTCAGAAAGAGACAAAGAAGCTTTCAGCCATTCGATCGCTTGCAATCGGCTACGTTGGCCAATCGAGAATTCAAAACCGTTATGAGATTCGAAACCTGCCACAAACAAGCTGTAGTCGTCGGCTGTGGCTAGCTCACCCACCTTGCCTTGCAAGATAACGCGCCCATCGTCACGAACCAGTTGGTAAGTGCCCTGCTCGACATCGAGAATTTGAATGGTGTGTGCGTAACCGCTCGCATAGCTTGGCATGTTGAAACGGCTAACCGCAATGTGGTTGATGTCGCCAGTTAAGCGTGCAAAGCCTTTGCCGACGATTGGCGCATAGTTAGGAGATGTCACCGTCGTGAGGTTAAACTTATCCACCGTTTCACCCAAAATCATACGAGATTTGATGATCTCGACTTCGGTTGTAGCTGAAGATTCTTGAGAGAACAATTCACCCATATCACCAACCATAGAAGAGATGCCACCAGAGCTTTTCTCTTCAATTTGGATCAGGGCATCCGCTTTGTATATCGGCGTCGAAAGCAAAGCAAACGCAATACCAAACACAGCAAAAACGAATGTGGTGAGCATGATTAGCCATTTAGCATCTAATAAGATGCCAAGCAGTTTTCCTAAATCTATCTCATCAGAGTTATCTGTATGCGATTGCTGAGAGGGTTGTGTTGTCATTTGTTTGCTACTTCCTAAAGTATTGCTATTTAAGAGACGATATATACGCTCCGCGTACTTCTCTTTTATATTATTCCGTTGGTGGCTTTGCCATGCCTACATTTAGAGCATGACATTTAAAAAGCTGTCTATTTAAAACCTACTGCATCTAAAATCTATTGCATTTAAACCTACAGTTTTTTTGCCCAAGCTTGCGCCGCTTCGTCAATCAGCTTATAAGCGTGTTCAAACGCCTCACGACTTTGACGATAAGGGTCAGGAATGTCTTTCTGGCCAATCCACTGACCAAACAGCATCGTTTTTCCGCGAGCCTCCGGCGATATTTGAGTAAGCGCTTCTAAATGGCCCTTCTCCATCACCAAGATCAAGTCATACTGAGCACAAAGCTGTGGCGTAACTTGCTGAGACTGATGGTTTTCAACATCAACCCCATTTTCAGCGGCGATTAAAATGGCAGTGTCGTCTGCAGGCTTACCAATTAAACGGCTTTTCTCAGCAGCGATACCGGCAGAGGCCACTTCTTTGTTGGGCAGCAAGTTTTGTAAAACTCGCTCTCCAGTCGGGGAACGACAAATGTTGCCCACGCATACGACTAAAATTTTATTAAACATAATGGTCTCTAATTGTATTGGGCTTATAAGCTGGGTTTACTTTTAGATGTAAAAATCAGGTTACACGTACAATGCAACCTGATGATTAATTAGGGTTTATTACAAACCAGGGCTTATTACCAATTACGAACGCGCAACATACCTTCGGTTAGGTCGTTGAAGCCTGAAATGGTTGGTACAAGCTGACCGATTACACGGTTCCAGCGGCTGATTGGCGCTGCCGTTACGTAAACAATATCATAAGGCTTTAAATCAAACTCGGTGCCAATCACTAAAGCTGATGCATCTTCCATATTCAGTTGGTAGATGTCTGCCATGCGTTCTGATTTATCATCAGAAGTTCGGATCACAAACACACCCGTTGCATCTGCCGTCAGCTGGTTAATACCACCTACGTTGCTGAGTGCTTCGGTTAGGCTCATCCCAACGCGATCAATCTTAAGTAGTTGAGGATCGTTCACTTCACCCATCACGAACACTTTCTGGTTGTCATTACGCGGTACGTGAACAATATCACCGGCTTGCAGTAAGCGGTTTTGGGTTAGGTCACCACGTTGCATTAAACCGTAAAGTGAAAGGTTCTCTTCCACGCCATTGCGGGTTAATGAAACATTACGCCAATCAGCATCTTCAGACAAACCGCCAGAACGGTTCACGGCATCCAGTAACGTTAAAGGGATATTAGTGATTGGCTGCTGGCCAGGTTTAGATACTTCACCGGTAATGTAGGTTTTCTTAGATCGGAAAGCCGCTACGTTTACATCAACTTGAGGGCTTTCGATGTATTTCGCCAAACGTTCCGCTATATCAGAACGAATTTCACGAACCGTTTTTCCTGCAACTTCTACTGTACCAATGTATGGGTAGAAGATGGTGCCGTCTGCATGAACCCAGTTACCCGCTTCTGTGCTGCTACGGTAAGAGCCCGCAGGAATGGTCAGTTCAGGGTGATCCCAGATCGTAATATTTAAGATATCGCCCACACCGACTTTGTATTCATACTTTGCGATGTCTACGTCGAGTTCAGGGTTGGCTTGTGACACCGACAATGTACCCGTTTGGTAAGTCGATACTGATTGAGCTGTCAGTGGGTAAAGGTTAACCACATCAGAGATATCAGATTCTTGCTGTTCCTCTGAAGGCTGAATCACATTCTTGTTGCCAGTAGAAAGGTGAGTTCCTGGAGTAGTACACCCTGCAAGCAATACAGGAAGGAGCGCTAAAAGGAGACGATTTTTATTAATCTTCATGTTAACCAAGTCATAGAAACGGAATGTGTCGTGATATCCCAAAGGACACCCAAAGAAGTTAGAACAAACAATTTTATCAGCTACGCAGTATTTAATAGAGTTAAGGAGGGCTATTACTGTGATATCGCTCCCACTTAATATCAAAGATAGGAACGCTACCGCCCTTTGATATTCCGCGACATCACACTGCGTAGTTAATCTGCCTCTATCTATCTGGAATTGAGATAGAGGTTTTTTGTCATAAACCGAGCCAAAGATCGGACTTTCACACGGTTATTTTATTGCGTATGCATTATCCACAATTTGTGTTTATTATCAACCTAGTTGAATGGTTAAAGAGCAGATACGGGATTCGAGTGAACGAGTGGCGAAGAGCTAAAGAGCAGATGAGAGTAGCGAGATACGAGTAAACGAAGAGCCTAAAGCCGTGTCGGGATGCTTTTAGCTCCTCCCCTTTATCACAACTGTTGCTTGGCAGAAAATACCAACATAAGGGGAGGCTGGGAGGGGTTGGTAACACATAGATTAATATCCCCCTCTAACTCCCCCTTTGATGAACATCACCGTTCAAAAACGAACGGCGTTCAAGGGGGAGAACCAAAAGCTAGACCCAATGAATATCACGATATCTTAAGCTATTCGTTATTCGATTATTCGAGACTGCTCTTTCCCCGCTCTTCGCATCCCGCTTACTCGTCACCCGTATCTGCTTTCGATCTACTTAACGCTACTCGGCCTTTGGAACCAAGGTGAGCGCGCATCGGTTTGATCGAACAAGTTGTACTGCTTGTTCAGCACTTGGCCGCCGTCACGCGTGATCGGTAACCAGGTAAAACCAGCGCGGCTTGAGCTTGGTTTCACGGTGACTAAATCAAATGGAATCGATACGTAGAAGCCTTTGGTATAGCTGCCTTCACCGTATTCTTCGGTTGTCATGTCGGTTAAGCTAACAAACGCACCAGCAATCACGCCGCTCTTGAACTGCTTAGAGAAGTCGACACGAGTCCCGACATCACCCGCAAGAAATTTACCCACACCCACTTTAAGCAAGGTATCGCTCAAGAAATCCCATTGTGGGGTGTAATAACCAGTGATAAAGCCAGTAGTGCCTTTATCGATCACTTTGTACGTTCGGTTGCTGTTATCAGGATTGACTTGGATCTCTTCATCAAACGTGCCAAACCAGCTTTCTGGATCGCGCTGGCTTATTGCAGTCATGTCTGCACCAATGGCCCAGTTTTGGTTGAATGGTCGATACAGGATTTCGCCACCCACACCCGCAAACATGCTTTCAAGGTACCCCCCGTAAGCTTGGGTGTAGACACCGCTGCCGTAGTCTTCAAACCACGTCAGTTGTAAGCGATCTAAGCGAACCGGATCGTCAACGTAAGAGCGGAATAAGGTTCTTACTCTTGGCGTTTGGTCAGTGCCGTCTGATGGGACGGTATAGTTAAACTTGTCGTAGTTATCGACTAAGTTAACGTACAAAGAGCCCGACAGTTCAACATTGTTTAACGCCCAGAACGAAGCGTTGGTGTATAAACCCAAACTGTATAAATAGAAGTTTTCAGCCGAACCGAACGATTGAGCTAGGTTTGGTGAAATCGACACATCGAATCGCTCACGCCCATCATGATAAATAACGGATTTCTTGCGCTCTAACTCGTGAGTATCGGTTGCATCACTGGTTTGAGCATTGAGATAACTGTTATTAGCCGCCGCTTTGAACGCTTGTGCATCTACCGTTGTCTCCGTGAGTTCCATCGATTTATCATTTTCGATGATTTTATAAGTATCGATGTAACTCGGCACCGCGTTGGCAATCACGGTCGCACCACGCTCAAGGGCGATATCTCTGTCTCGGTATTTAACCTGAGTACCCTTTACCACAATGCTGTTATCGTCGACCAAGATTTGCGCTTGTTCATAGCCCGCGACCGTTTCAAGTTCTTCTGCAAGGGCCGCCATATCAATATCGTCAACCGTATCTACACCACTTGGGCGCAATTCTGCTGTTTCGGTATCTCGCCACACGGAATACATTTCATTGAAATTGGTAGATAGGTCGAAACCAAGGGTTAAAGTATCGCCTCGCTCATAGCTCACTTTCGCTGAGCCCCAATCCGTAAAACGGTAGACCGCGCCCACGTTCCATGGCGTGTGTTGTGTCATGTCGACACCACCACGTACTACAGGGAAGTCTTGAGAGTAATCGTTGCCATCGTATTCAAGCTTTAAGGTTAACGGCTTATAAGGGGTTTGGTATTCAAAGCCGCCATAAATTGCCGCATCGCCTTTAAACCAACGCTCAAAATCGACACTGCCGCCATTACCTTTATAGTCAGACGGGCGTTCACAATACTTGTCACTGGCTTTGCACAGTGGGTTAGTGAAATTGCCACTGGTGCCCATGTATCCCCAAGCCATGCCCAAAGTGAAATCAACGGGCCCAAAACGCTTGGTTGCCGCGACAAATTCGCCATCGAACAAGCCAGTACCACCGAAGTCACGCACGCCTACTGACACTTCTGGTAAGTAGTACCCTTCTTCGATTAAACGCAGTTTAAAGTCGATGCCTTTATCGGTGTGCTTGGTACAGCCACTGAATGAATTCTGAGAACAGTCTTGATTGCCACTACCGCTATAATACAGGTCTTGCGTTTGTGTGTAACGAATGGTGGTTTCAAGCCAAGGCATCACCTGCAGGCTGACGTTATAAAAGTAGTATTCGTTATTAAACGAAGCACTAAAGTTGAACTCACCTTCTGGGGCCATTCGGCCTGTTGGCATTTGCATCAAGCCAACACCACCAAAGTTCATTTGCGATGTTCTGTATTCAGTATCATCGAATGGGGATTTTTCTGCTCGAATTGAAGAGGAATCAATGATTGTTTCTGCTCTAGTCGACATGCTATTGGTCATTAATAAAGCACAGGTAACCGATGCACACACTGCCGATAGAGGGAATGATTTCTGTTTCAGCATTACAGGCCAACCTTATGACGTAGCAAATCGACAATATCTTGGTTCAACGTTGAGTATTCCGATGGCAAAGAGTAGAACGCCATAAATACGATGGCACCTGGTGCTAAGTAAACCGGCTGTTCGTTCCAGTATGCGTATTGAATGGTTTGCACCACGCCATCTGGCTGAACAACATACGCCACACTTTTATCTGCAGATTCACCAATAAAGCCATTCGGTAATGCATCGAGGTAATCATTCAACGTACCATGCTCAATCAGATTCATTGTTACCGACTCTTTCATTGCACCCATCAACTGAATGGACGTTGGTCGTTGTGGTAAGTACAGAGAAAAGGCTTGAGTTTGACTGTCTGACGGCTTGTTAGTATGAGAACTTGAAACAAGCAGTGGGTTCTTATCTGATTGAGAGATAACGGCATTACGGTCTAGCTCAATAAAAACTCGATTGAGATATTGGAAAGAGGCTAACTGTTGGCGCACTAAGTTTGCTTCTGGCTCTTCTACTGCGAAAGCTTCAAGCTGGTTCAGTACATTGCGCTTTTTGGCTTCGATAGCTTGGTTAGCTTCTTTAAATCCAGTAACTGCAGTCGCTTCAGTATTGGTTATATCAAACAGTTGAGCCGAAAGGGGGAAGTAACCAATAGTACCGTTAGCGTTAGAGCTCGCATTCGCGTTTGCGTCGTCTAATACACGAAGCAGTCGAACGTTAGTTTGATACTCAAGCGTCACACCTTGAAGAGGAAGCTCGATTGTTGTTTTTACTAAAGAAGAGCCATCAGGTGTAACAAAATTAGAAGCCGCAGAAGCAGAGCTCAAAGCAAACAAAGCGCTCATCATTAACAGAGCTCTCATCGTTAATAAAGTTCTCACCAATGGCAACCGACGTCCCATCATTTTTGATGTATGACTCATATAATTCATCATTTTAGTTCATTACCCTGTTCGTTAATTGCTTTGATAATGCTTAAGGACGGTTAACTCAAGCCTTGTCATATCAGGGCCTAAATACTGTATGGTTTTTACCACTTTGCCTTCGCTGTCGACCCAATATTCGTTGGTGATGTCTTGTTCTAACATTGGGAAGTTGATTTTTTCTTGGAACTTCTTAGTGTCAATAGACGCTAACGGTGTTTCGACCGTTTCATTTCCCGCATACGTTCGGGTGATGTTCGCTTTATAGCCGAATCGATAGTTGGGCTGCCAGTCGTAAACCGCTTGCCATTTTTGGGCACCGGGGTTGTCAGACACATCAAACGCATAAGCAGAGTCTGGCGACGAGCTGTTTGCAGAAGAGAATGCATTCAACGGTTGGAATGCCAAACCAGATAGGTTTTCGTAAGGAAGCAATAGCGTTTGTACAATACGTCCATTTTCAGTGACGATCATCGCTTTGTCAGAAGACATCCACTTTAACTGCTCTGCGCCCGTTTGCGGGTTTTCACCGACGTACGCTAAGACCATGAAGATCTTACCTTGGTCATTCACTTCGGCATAAATGCTGGAATAAGGTAACGTTTGAATGTATTCCTTGGATAGCTCAACATCGGAGCTTCCAAAAAAGGCTTCATCAAAAGTAGAGTTAACGTCTTGAAACTGCTGAGAACAACCAGCAAGAAAAAGACCAAGAGATATGATTAGAGGTTTAAGCATGACGAGTTCTGCTTCCTAGCAATCTGGTTGCTGATGTCCAATATGGAAAATTAATCAATTAGATATAAAAAAACCACTTTATGCTTTCACATAAAATGGTTTTAAACGCCTACTCAAAAATTATCGAGTAGTTGTTGTCGTTGTTGCACCGCTTTCGTTAGAAGCAACCGCTACTGCTGCTGCTGCCGCTACTGCTGCTGTCGCTACTGCTACTGTTGTAGCCGTACCAGTTGCAGCTGCAGATGCACCAGCGCCTGCTGCTGTACCAGTACCTGAACCAGTACCCGCCGCTGCTGTTTCTTCAGCTGCAAATGCAGCACCTGAGAAGCTAACTGCTAATGCAGCTGCTAGAGCCATCTTTTTCATAATGATTTCCATTAATATAAACGTTTATATGTAGAAGATGATTTTCACACCCTCAAACAGTTGCTCAGCTTAAACAACTGATTGATCATCATAGATAATAACCACAATCAAGTAAATGGATAAATCATAAGCAATACCTTATAAAGCAATATTTAGGAAATAGCGTCACATAAAAATGGCCTTAGAGACTGTGGAGGTCAACAAAGCTATGTTTGTATAACGCAGAAGCCAGTACCAATGATCATAAGAGAGCGTAAACCATATCTAACTAAACCCTGTCGCCCGAGCCTTTACCTAGTACGGTTTGAGTAATGTTTGGAGGTCAGTCTGGCATTCTATGTGTAAAGGGTAGAAAAGATGGCTAGTGTATATAGACACCAGCCATTAAAGCTAATTAATCTTCTTTTCTAAATAAAAACCGAATTAAAACTACCGAAAAGCCCAACATACCACCGAATAATGTACCAAGAACAATAATCAAAGCACGCTTAGGTTTATCTCGAGTTATCGGCTGCTCAACATTTTCTAGGTAACGGAACGTTTGAAAATCAACAGAACGGTCAATTTCAAGGTTATTAAGCATATCCAACTTTGCGTCAATCTGCTGAAGACGAGGTTCAATGACACTCAGATTTTTAACAGATTCTAAAGCCTTGATTTTTGCATCTAAACCCTTAGCACCTAAATCAATACTAAACAGCTCCTTTTCATTACCGGTTTGGATTGGTCTATCGACGCCTGCAGACTTAGCAATTTGGGAAGCGTATTTTGCTCGCTCAGTTTCGACCAATAATTGATTGCTTGCCTGACTTTCTAAGATTCTTTTCTGTTGAATCAACTCATTTTTTTTGCCACTAACTACGGCATATAAATTATTGAACGCATCTTGATGCACTTTTGATTCTGTAGCCAAAACGTAATCTGTTAATAGATTGAAACTACTCTCTTTGGTTGTTGTTTGAAAAGTAATGATATACGGTGACCTAGGGTCATTCCTATCAACTTTAGAGGCGGAGACTCTATCGAACCATTTATTATATAACACTCTAGTTTCATCGGTACTACTCTCAGAGCTACTGCTAAATACAGAATCTTTAAACTCTTGGAATTCGGTACTTTCATCTAAGAAAGCTTTCTTATTGTTAGTTGAGTTAAATGCATTTACAAAGCGTTGGAATAACACCTCTGAACTCACTAAACGATTAAGTTCGTTGCTAACAAGGACCGTGCCATCTTCTTGATAGAGATCAAAAACAGGTTGAAACTGCTTCACTTGGCGTTGATACGCAGCCAAATTTTGAGGTTGAGGCTCTGTGATCTTTGCATTAGAAGACCACCATTCTTGAGACAGAAAAGCCAAACCAATACTACTAACAAAAAATAAAGCAGTAACCAATATCACAATTAATTTTCCGTCCCACAGGGCTCCAAACAGCTCCCTCATATTAACGTCATCATTCGTTGCGTACATTGGTGAATTTTGCGGGGAGTACGATTGTGGTTGCGTCTGCTGCTTCACTGTAAGTCTCTCAAAACATCTGAATTTAATAACGGCAGGATGCTATCACACCGTATGCTTTTAATCTTGTGTGGTTTGTAAACGTTATGAAAACGGTTTTCAGACTACTCACAATTGACTGTATTCTAATTCAATCGGCACTTTGCATGCAAGATAGCCACAGGCTGTTAACTTAACTTTCCCAGTAACCTTCGCCATCAACTGTATCTGTATGGGCATCAGTTTAGGGTTTTCTACGTATATTAGGCGGTTGCTCGCCTAGGGTAGTGGACAAGATGCCGATCGTTTTACTCTCCATGGATTACTGCTTGCGGTGATGCTTGTTGGTTTTGCATCAACACTCGGGCTGATTTTTAGCAATACCGCGGCTTGTTATACCAATGGTAAGTAGCAGTGCCATTCGAAGGATTGTTGAACGACTTCCTAGCTAGCATAATACTGAACTCGTTCAATTCAAAAAAACGGTGTTAAAAAATTCGCGCAATATTTGCTCCAGTTTACAGTCAAAACTGGAATTCAAGATCAAGAAACGTCCTAGATGAAAGGAGCGAGTATGAAAAATACGGTTTACATTCACCTCATAAAAAGGCTTACCAGTTATGGGGGGATTTCCAATTAGAGCTTAACTGCGATAGAGAAAGATCACGTAGATCATTCCCCCTTCTTTTATCTAGCAGCCAAATACACTAAAATAGTTCCAAATACATTATTAGGCTGAATCGTGCTCATTTCATTTATTGACCTCTCTTTCCTGTTTTTCTTTTCCCTTGCAACAACTTTTACAATGCGTAAATTTGCAAAAAAAATAGGGTTAGTCGACAAGCCAAATGCTCGTAAGTTGCACAATGGTGCTATTCCCTTAGTTGGTGGGCTATCCATTTGTATCTCTATACTTTATTTCTTATTCAATAACCCAACCATTCTACCGTATACCGAGCTATACGCCGCGTGTATCTTCATACTTGTTAGCGTTGGAGTTTTGGATGATAAATACGACATCAGCTTTAAATTAAGGTTTGCAGTGCAAGCAGGTCTTTCTATCGTTATGATGATTGTTGGCGGTATTGAACTTAGTACTATAGGAGATGTATTTGGTAGCGGTGATGTCATTACACTAGGTTGGTTTGGTTACTTTGTAACCATGATTGCGGTCGTGGGAGCGATCAATGCATTCAATATGGTCGACGGAATTGATGGCCTGCTGGGCGGGTTATCTATCGTAACCTTTGGTGGGTTAGGAATAATGCTTAACCATGATGGTCAATCGAGTTTAGCCTACATTTGTTTAGTATTGGTCGTTGTGATTATTCCGTATATCCTGTTAAACCTTGGTGCCTTTGGCCGAAAAAGAAAGGTGTTTATGGGGGACGCTGGGAGTATGTTGATTGGTTTTACTGTTATCTGGCTATTGCTGCTATCTAGTCAAAATGGAAGCACTCCACCACTGCGTCCAGTTACCGCGTTATGGCTAATTGCAGTGCCGTTGATGGACATGGCTGCTATTATGATTCGTAGAATAAGAAGAGGAGACTCTCCTTTTAAGCCTGATCGTGAACATTTACATCACATTTTCCAACGTCTAGGTTTAAGCTCAACACAAACACTTATCGTTATTTGTAGTATTGCAACTCTCTACGCGGCAGTCGGAATTTCTGGTGAAATACTAAACATCCCAGAATATGTCATGTTCTACGCTTTTGTAATTTGCTTTACAATCTATCTTGCGCTTCTAAGTAATGTCTGGAAGATTCTATCCTATCTTAGAACGAAATGTGCCAAATGACAATTGCTCCTAATTCAAGTTACTGCTGTTTAGTATTTATCTAAAATAATATCGAAATGCATATTATTGCCCAAGGGTTAATATGCATATAGTTACCTCTTGGACAATGATATATTCTAAAAAACTCATTTTAATCGAGTTAATTCATGCCTAGGCATGCAGCTAGGTTCCCTCCTGGTTTTTATCGTACATCACCCCTTATAAACCAAAGTGATTAGCACTTAAACAAACCAAAGAACTGAAATTTTGAAACTAATAAGTCTCAATCCACATCCTCCCAAGAAAAGCAGATAGATGACAAGCGTGTTTTAGCTGGTTTTACTTTCGGAAAATAATATAAAAAACCGTTAATTGGCTTCATTTTCAGCCTAGAATAAATTTTTCAGAATAGGTAACTCGAACTATTTGAAACATCTACATCGGTAAAGCAAACCAATTACAACCAAATATACAATAAGCGTTTGACCATGATACATAGGAATATCTGTTAATCCTGATACAATATATATAATCGGTATACTAATGAGTAAGTCCTTTCCTAATAAAGATAAATCTTTGAAAAAAAACACTGGGAACAACATGAAGCTCAGATATATCAAAACTCCTCCCCCTCCTTGTTGAACAAGTTTGTTTAATATTTCATTGTGTGGATGAGGAGCCGTAATTACATTTTTTGTCAACTCACCTTTATCGTATAACTTTTTCAATTCAGACTTATAGTCTTTAACCCCCAAGATAGGGCTACCATCAGCTATAGTTATAGCGGTGTTCCATAATTGTAGTCGAACACCAATAGAGGTACTTAGGTTACCTTGTTCGATTGCAGAGAATTCAGACATGGTTCTTTGATATCGTTCATATACAAAACCCTTACTAAACAATGCAATAACAGAAACAACAATAACCATTAATACAATATTTTTACTGAACTTTATTCTCTTTATATTCCTTATAGAGACTACCATTACAGCAAAAGCCAGAGCAAGCCACACACCACGACTCTCACTCAACAAAACACTTGAAGTTGCAAAAGCAAATCCACTAAAAAGGAGTAGTGCTTTATTTTTACTCTGCTCATATATAGCTAATATAAAAGCTGTTATAGCAAATGAGGCTCCGAGTGTTGCATAAGGTATAGGGTTAACTGGCAGTGACATTCGAGATTTACCCAAGTAAACTTGATAGTAAACTGAAACACCCAGTATACAAACAGAACCTAAAATCACTAAAGCCTGTAAGTGTAGAGTCTTTAACTTATCATAAGGCAAAAAAAGTATGATAAAAAATGCTCCAATCGCAGCGCGAGACTCTCGCCCACTAAAGTCCCCCTTATATATATAACTTACACCAATAAAAAACAAATATAGTACAATTAAATATAACCACCAATTATTACTAAAGTTAGATCGAATTATAGTAGCACGATAAACAAAAAAAGAAGCAACTGTAGCGACAAGTATAATTACTGAAAGAACTTTATCACCATTCTCAAAGATAAATAACCCACTAAAAACCCAAATAAATGGTAGATAAATAAATATATTTAAAGCCTGTTTCTTAATCATAACTAAACCTTGAAAGAAAAACCTAGGACTGTACCAATTTGATATTCGATACCAACTACCTTTTGTAGTTAAGGATAATATCGTTAATAAAACCACTCGGGCTACAATGTCTTTATCTCAGGAATATATTTGAGATTTTCTAACCAATCGTTACTGCTAACTAAAAAAAATACAGGGTGCGGATAATTTAATTTCACTTCCTACTCACTCCTAAAAATTGCTTTAATCATTATTTCCATCTTAAAATGGCTAGTGTGGATGATGTATCGAAGAGAAAACAGGCAACTCATCTTACTATTTAATACAAACCTCTCATCAAACTTATCGTAAGCGATACATAAGACGAAAGGCTTTATTTAGCTATATATTACTTCCAAGTAGTCGGTCGACTAAATGTAGGTACTTTCATATTGCTGTGAGACTTTATCCCAAGTATAACGCTTAAGCGCTATCGCCTTCATTGCTTCACCATTCCCCTCTAATCCACCCAACCCGTTAGTGTTCAAAATAAGGTTAAGTAGACTATCACTATTACTGAAATACAATGCACTATCTTCAGTGCTGTAACGATTAAAGCTACAGTCGAATGCGAAAACAGGCACACCAAAATGCATCATCTCAACTAACGAGGGGTTAGTGCCACCTGCCGAATGACCATGAAGATACAAAGAACAACCTTGACGAAGCTTATATAGTTCATCAATATCATAAATAGGATCCAGTAGTTCAACATTAGTAAATTTGGCGTACTCAAGTCTAATTTTACGTCCGTATTCGCTTGCATCCCAATTGCCAACAAATTTTATTGGTAATGAAGTTCTTGAATAGGCCTCAAGAATCATCTCAACGTTATTTTCTGGTTCTATACGACACAACCCTAAAGCATAACTTTGAGAGTTAATAGATTGAGTTGGGGTTTCTGGTTTTGCGTGATCACCACCGTAAGCTATTGTTTCCGAATTTAACCCATATTCTTTATAGACGTAATCCGTAATAGCCTGGTTATCAGTAACAACAACATCAGAATACCTGACAGCCATTGATTCAGAGAACTTTAAGAAACGTTTCACGAGCCCTCCCCACTTCTCCCGCTTCCACTCTAAACCATCAATATTTGTCACTATTTTCGCTTTGGAGAATAGCTTAAAAATAGGAAGGAAAATACAACCAGAAACGCCCAAAATAAGAACCACATCAGGTTTTATTTTCCAAGATTTGATCAGCGATAGTATATCATAGAAGATGCTTTGAGCGCCGTTAGCCCTTAGTGGTAAATAATGCAACTGGGCTTGGTTATACTCTTGCATATGTGTCTGATAGCTTTTTGACGAACAAAAAACAATGTACTGAGTTCCACTGTCTTTATTTAAAGTCAAGTTCTCAACAAGCGACTCAAAGCCACCATAACACGCTGGGATTCCAACAGTGCCAACAACTATTACTCGCTTCATTTTAGTTTAGTAACCTCACTCAATAAGAGTCCATTCATATCCTTATTAGAAAGTAATGGTGTGCTATTAGACGGTATTAAAGGCCACGATATATTAACTAGCTGATCGTCCCATGCTAATGATTGCTCAGCGCTAGGGTTATAATAGTCCGTACATTTATAAACAAACTCCGCCTCATCACTCGTCACATAGAACCCATGAGCAAACCCTTCTGGCACCCACAATTGACGTTTGTTTTCAGCTGATAAATATTCACCGACCCATTGACCAAACGTTGGTGAGTCTTTGCGAATATCAACTGCAACATCAAACACTTCACCTGAAACAACGCGTACTAACTTCCCTTGAGTATTCTCTGTTTGGTAATGCAGGCCTCGTAAGATACCTTTCTTCGATTTAGAGTGATTATCTTGTACAAATTGAGTCGGCTTTCCCGTTACTAGTTTTTCAAATTTCTTTTGATTCCAGGTTTCCATAAAGAAACCACGCTCATCACCAAACACACTTGGTTCTATGATTTTCACATCAGGAATACGAGTATCGATTACTTTCATTTTGTTATTCCGTATACGCTTGAATATTGTTTAACGCAGCCTTCCAGTCACTCGCTTTAACCGAGAAACCTAGCGTTATTTTTTCGGTACCTAATCGAGAATTGCTTGGGCGCTTAGCTGGTGTTGGGTATTGGTCAGTGGTAATACTCGTTAAACTTGGTTTATTTGCAAGAACTCCTTGCCCAACGGCAATACCAAAAATGGCATCAGCAAAGTCAAACCAACTCACATGAGGCAAACCCGAGTAATGGTAAACACCGTAATCCACTGCGTCCCCCTGAGTAATGTACTTCGCGATTTGAATCAATGTACCCGCTATATCGCCCGCATATGTCGGTCCGCCAAACTGATCACCCACAATACTTAATGCGTCTCTATTTTCTCCTAAACGCAGCATTGTTTTCACGAAATTATTGCCGTTCTCACCAAATACCCATGCAGTACGAAGGATAATATGTTTATCACACGCCTCGGCAACGGCGATTTCACCGGCGAGCTTACTTTTACCGTAAACCCCTTGCGGGTTTGTAGCATCCGTTTCCACATACTCGCCAACTTTATCGCCTTCAAAGACATAATCGGTCGAGATATGCAGCATTGCAGCACCAACACTCTGAGCGGCTTGCGCTAAGTATTTAGGACCATCACGGTTTATTGCATAAGAAAGGTCGACTTCCTCTTCAGCCTTGTCAACAGCAGTATGAGCTGCGGCATTGATAATGATGGTTGGTTGAAATTCGGTAACAGCAGAATAGACTGCCTCTTGATTAGTAATATCAAGATGCTCTCTATCGAGCGCTAACACTTCAGCATTCTCATGGTTCGCTAACTGCTCAGTTAGACTCGAACCAACTTGGCCATGGCAACCTGTAATTAAAATACGCATTAGCTGACGGTCCTTTTTTGAGCTTCATTCACTAAACGGGTCAGGTACTGCCCATATTCGTTTTTCATCATCGGTTTCGCTAAAGTCAGAACTTGCTCATCACTCAGCCAACCATTGCGCCACGCAATTTCTTCTAAACAAGCCACTTTCAAACCTTGAACATTTTCAATCGTTTGAACGAAAGAAGACGCTTCGTGCAAGCTCTCATGCGTACCAGTATCTAACCACGCAAAGCCACGACCAAGTAGTTCTACGTTTAATGATCCGTCATTTAAATACATTTCATTGAGTGTCGTAATTTCTAACTCGCCACGGTGTGATGGCTTAACCTGCTTGGCCATTTCCACCACACGATTATCGTAGAAATACAAACCTGTTACGGCATAGTTGGACTTTGGTGTTTCCGGCTTTTCTTCAATTGAAACAGCCTTCATCTCTTCATCAAATTCGACCACACCGAAACGCTCAGGATCTTTCACTTGGTAACCAAACACGGTTGCACCCGATTCTCTTGAAGCGGCACTTTGTAGCATTTTAGAAAAAGATTGACCATAGAAGATGTTATCGCCAAGTACTAAACAAACGCTGTCATCACCAATGAACTCTTCACCAATAATAAACGCTTGTGCTAAGCCATCTGGGCTTGGTTGAATAGCGTACTCAAGGTTGATACCAAAATCAGAGCCATCACCCAACAGGCGCTTAAAACCGGCATTATCTTCTGGTGTCGTGATTATTAAAATATCTTTAATACCAGCGAGCATTAAAGTCGAAACTGGGTAAAATACCATCGGCTTATCGTAGATAGGCAATAGCTGCTTTGATACGCCGCGAGTCAATGGGTATAAACGTGTGCCGGAACCACCCGCTAATACAATACCTTTCATTAGTTACCTTCCTTTGATTCAACGGTTTCTACACCCAAACGCTCACGTTGGTAGCTACCATCTTGCACGTTTTGACACCATGTTGAGTTGTCTAGGTACCATTGCACTGTTTTACGAAGACCTGTTTCAAACGTCTCTTCTGGCATCCAATCTAGTTCACGTTGCATTTTAGATGAGTCAATGGCGTAACGGCGGTCATGACCAGGACGATCTTGAACGTACGTGATCTGCTCTGCATACGCTGACTCTTTCGGTACTAGCGTATCTAGGATGTTGCAAATCGTATTCACGACCTCAAGGTTTTTCTTCTCGTTGTGACCACCGATGTTGTAAGTCTCGCCTACTTTACCTTCAGTCACTACTTTGTATAGTGCACGAGCATGGTCTTCCACAAACAGCCAATCACGAATTTGATCGCCTTTTCCGTAGATAGGAAGATCTTTTCCTTCCAGAGCATTTAAAATGACAAGTGGGATCAGTTTTTCAGGAAAGTGATATGGGCCGTAGTTATTTGAGCAGTTAGTAACGATAGTTGGCAGGCCGTAAGTACGTAACCATGCACGAACTAAATGATCACTTGATGCTTTTGAAGCAGAGTAGGGGCTAGATGGTTCATAAGGTGTCGTCTCTAAGAACATCGGCAGGTCTGTACCTTCTGGAACATCATCAGGATGTGGAAGGTCACCATACACTTCATCCGTCGAGATATGATGAAAACGGAACTCTGTTTTTGCTTTGTCTGACAGCGTATTCCAGTACTCTCGAGTAGCTTCCAGTAAGGTGTATGTGCCAACGACATTCGTTTCAATAAACGCAGCAGGGCCAGTGATAGAGCGATCAACATGCGATTCAGCTGCAAGGTGCATTACCGCATCAGGTTTATATTGCTCAAAAACACGGGCAAGCTCTGAACGATTACAGATGTCCACTTTCTCGAATCCATAACGTTCGTTCGAATCGACTTCAACAAGAGACTCTAAGTTACCAGCGTAGGTTAGGCAATCAACATTAACAACTTCATCATGAGTGTTCTCTATTATATGTCTAATAACAGCACTTCCTATAAATCCAGCACCGCCTGTTACTAATATTTTCATTAATCAATTACTCACAGTCAAAATAGCAACCCAATGTTTGCTTTACAATATGTTTAGAATGATACTTTCTATCAAAAATAAGCTTCGAACGCCCTTTATTTCTATCAATCAAAGCGCTGTCTATATTAATAATAGCTGAGGCTAATGAAATAGACGATTTAGGCTTAATAAGATCGCCATTCCAACGGTCAACAACAGTTTCATTACAACCAGGAGCATCTGTAGTCACGATATATTTGTCGTAATATAGAGCCTCGATTATCGCGCGGGGAGTCCCTTCTCTATAAGAAGGGAGTACCACTACATCACTCAATTGGATATATTGAAAGATATTAGGTTTGTGTTCAAAAAAAATCGCATTTCTTAATTTCGTGTTGGAAATTTTTGTTTTTGTCATACCTGATGCTTCATCTAATGATGGAGAACCTATATGTAGAAAAACGAAATCATCTCTTACCAGATTGATGCGCTCAATGGCCTCTATATACTCGTTGATACCTTTTTCAAACAATGCTCTGCTAGGATATAAAACGAGTAACTCATGTCCCAAAAATCCATGCTGCTTTAAAAATTCCACCTTATTTATAGGTTTAACCTTATTGCTTGGAATCATGCTTGGATCAAATCCTGAACCATTAGTTACTAAAACCTTATCTGACTTCAGTAGTCCCTTAGATAGAAAGTAGTTTGCATCATCATGGTTCTGAAAGAATATATTATTAGATCTCCTACCCAAAATACGATAAATCCAATTAACTAATAATCGGCCAAACCAATAGCTAACTTTATCATAGGAATAGAGGAGTCCCATCCCCGTTACTGATAGGTATAATCTATTTTTATTATTAGAGAGTATACTAGCAAGCCCACCAACAACATTAGCTTTATGTGTAAAACAATGAATAATATCTGGTTTAACTTCTAATATTTTATTTAATATAAAAACAAACAATTTTATAATTGATACTAACCCAATAGACCTTCCAGAAAAGTCTGCAGTATGCGTTACAACACCCATACGTTTCAAGTCACCAATAAAGCTTCCTTCCGGACTAGATGCAGTAGAAATACTATGCACTTCATGTCCTTGCTCAATTAAGGCCTTGATAATTGGATAACGAAATTTGTATAAAGCGCCATCAGAGTTGCAGATTAATAGACATTTAGCCATTAAAATCACCTTCAATAAAATCTAAGTATTTATCGCATTGTGACTCAAGGGTATACCCTTCCCTTACCACACGATTACCTTCAAGTCCTATTTTCAATCTGAGTTTTTCATCATTGATAAGTTTAAAAAGCATTTCATACCATTCATCATCATCGTGAGCGTATAACCCCGACTCACCATTCTTAACTAAAACACTATTCTCGCCCACAGGACTGCAAACCACGGGTTTAGACATTGCCATATATTGAATCAATTTAAAAGCACACTTGCCTTTTTCAAATCGAGAATCATTCAAAGGCATAATACCTATATCAATATAACTTAGTTCCAATATTTCATGCTCTTCCGACCATTGAATTACTTTATTTCTAAAACGCAAATTTTCACAAAACTCTTTATCTGCACCAATCAAGTGAACTTCGACGTCTAAATTCTCCTGCAAGCGACTAATCGCGCTCTCCACACTTAGCAGATATTGGGATGAAGTTGGGGAACCAATCCAACCAATAACAATTTTATTGTCACTTCTGGAGCGTTTACATTTTTCCTTATTATACCTTTGGTAGTCAATCACAGTTGGTATTTTTACCACTCTTCGAGCTCCCACTGACTTAGCAAATCTTAGTATATATTCACTTCCAGCATTAACTCCGCTTGCCCATTGGATAATTCGACGATGCTTGTTATACAGAAAAGAAAAGAAGTAACTCTCTTTAAACTTATCATAATTATGCCAAACAGCATCGTCATAATCTAAAATATAATTACGCCCAGTCACTTTGAACATCCATTCAAAGATCGGAGGAAAGTACGGAACCACCTCCTTTTCAATTATTAAAATAGATTTATTGTCCAATAACAAATATAAAGAAACCGCCAGTCTTTTTAATATTGCCCATATTGCGAGAAAGTAATACAGCTTATTACCTGAATATTTAAGAATCAAATAATCATCACAAAAAAGGGGGGCGTGAACAACCTTATATCCTTTCCCAATAAGAAAAGGAAAATATTGTAGACTGCGATATCTACTGCTAGCACCTAAACTTTGATGCTTAGTTAGATAAAATATCTTTTTCATTGTTAATTTTCTCTCGAATATGATAGAAACAATACATGATAGAAACAAGTTCCATAATAACACTTGCAATTAAGATCGAGTATTCATTAAAAATCCCGGCCAATGTTATTATTAAAATGAAATTAACACATAATGATATAATGCTAATTTTAAAAACATGGGAAACAAGGTTAAACTTAAATAGCAAGAAAGACTGAATTGAAGTGAACATTGAAAGTGTAGCTGATATAAAAAAGAACATAAAGAATATTGGCTTCATATCATACAAATAATAAGCAAGCATGCAAACAAATACAACAGATAAATAAACAAATCGAGAACTATAAAACAAATATTCTTTCATCACACGAAAGAATGATACAGCATTATTGATTGATGATTTAGCTATCTTATCAACATAGTAACTGCTTGAAATATACGTTGTGACAAAAATAAAAATAGAAACCATCAACATATAGTTACCTATTATCACTATATCTTTCTCTAAGAGTAGTATTGGCATCAATAGTGCGTAAACTCTTCCTCCCAATATTGATAGACAATTTTGCATGTAGAAATATTTACCGTCGAGTATATTTAGATCACACGAAAAACCATGTGAAGCATTGTCTTTACGGGAGACATTAACTCGCCAACTTGAATAATAAACAACGCATTCAATAAGCCTATATGCAAGAACTAAATATAGAACCCAACTATAATAAGGAAAAAATATTAGTATAGGAAAAATAGAAAACAAAAAAACAGGGAAAGAAAGTATATAACTATACTCTTTATTAACAAAGTAAAATGAACTATATGAAACATTAATCGAAGAAAGCAAACAAATAAATTGCATCGATAATATTATATTTACTTCCATATCAAAGAAAAAATATAATATAGCTGAAATGAGCGTAGAAAAAGGAATGGCCACCAAAATTTTATAGTATAAAATTTTGGTTACCCCCCCAGTAAAGCTATCACTTTTAGAAGATAGCTTCGATAACATGTACTTTAGTGGGAATATATCGACTAGAGTCAAAAATATTACACAAATAGGAATTAAAATAACAACCTTTGAGTAATTATATTCATCCATCACAATACTAGAGATAAACATCAAGCCTATGTATAGGCCTGAGTTAGCAGCTCGAAAAGAGAATCTTCCTACGCTATTCCATATTGATTTGTTTAACATAGAGCAAAGCAACCCTCTTAAATAATGCGCATACTAACAGCAAAAAAGATAAGTAAAGGATAGTGTCATTAAACTTATAAGCAACTAATGACAAAACACAAACAGGTAAAAATGATGCATACAAAAAGGTTATTGTGAAGTTTCTCTTTATTTTAGAAAAATAGTCTACAGCTGACAATACAAAACCTAAAACAATAGATGATAGAAAAGCACCCCATAGAGATAACTCATTTATAATAGCAAGATGCATAGTATAGACATTTGTAACAACCCCTCCTACCTCGATAAAATCTAGCACAGAGGAATTAACTGAAATATATTCAAAGCCTAAGACCTTATTAACAATTAAATAAAACTTATTCAGTATTGTAGGTAGATAAGGTTCAAATATTACATTGTTGTATGTAAATAATTTTCCGTCTAAAGCATAAAGTGCGCCTATTGCATAGTCGTAGGGATAAAGAAGAACATTTGTAGTCAAACTAGATAGATCATTCAGACTATTCAAACTTCCCACATCATTGTCTATAGCTTTCCCGGTAAAAACAGAAAATAAGATAATGAACAAGTAAAATAATACAACTGCGATAATACTAAAATAAATCAATCTTATATCATTAGTGTTTGTCCGTCGATACTTCACACCGAACATCATTATTATACATGTGATGAAGTTAATTTTAGCCCCAGTAAAAAGCAGGCTAAGCAATACCAAAGCAATTCCAATGTATTCGACCTTATACAATTTGGTAAAACACGACTTATAGACAGCAAGGCAACAACTTAAAGAACCAAATATATAATAATAAATCAGAACTCCCGTATCGTTATTAATTTTATTAATATTTGATCTTGCTTGACCACTAAACAGAAAGTTTAAAAGACCAATTTCTTTTTCAATAGTTACTATAAAAACTAAAAAAAGAGAAAACCATATTAGCCAGGATAACTTTGTTAGTGATGCTATATTTTTTAAATTTTCAAAATCATTGTTCTCATGATAATCTAGACTAGAGTCACCTTCAAAAGATAAGTAAGAAATAACATACGATAAATTAAAAGCTAACAAATAACATAGCAAATATAGCCGAATCTCAACACTAAGCTCTCCAAAGGAAGATAGATCGAGTTGAGCTAGAAAAATTGCAAACAGCCAAGTCATATTGAAAACAAGATAAAGACTAAGCCCCCCATTATCTAACCTAGCTTTTAAAGCAATGACCGTAAAAATCATTAAGAACAAAAATATTATAAACATAAAATAATCAGAGTAACATCATTAAAAACTATATGGTCGCTAAGCTTTTATAATATTTAATTTCAATATAGAAATGAACATATCTCTATCAAAGATCACATAAACCACTTAATCAGAATTCCGACAAGCTATCTTAAACTAATATAAATTATAGAGGTTCATAACTCTGATTGACTCCAATATCAAACTACTCCAGCTAAAAAACTCTATTCGAGAAAGTGAAGAGTTACACAGAGTCTTGCTAGCAAGATAATATCCATTAATAAATAACCTAACCTTATTATGGGTTAAAATATCACCTGCTACTCTAGAAAATATCGACAACTCTTCAAGTGAAAATTTCAATTAGCTTTTCTATGAAAAATATTCACTTATTCTTTATACTGGTAGCTTATACTTCAAAGAAAATATCCATCGCACTATTTAGAATCATATTTCTTCACATACCAGGATACGGCATGCTTAATGGCTTTGTCTATTCTATGGGTTGGCTCATAACCTAATTTCAATTTAGCTTTTTGTATACTAGCTTGGGAGTGTCTAACATCACCCACACGGAAGTCTCTATAGGATGGTAATGTAGACAAATTGAAGTTCAATTCATTTAGTGAATTCTGTATCGAGCTATAAAGCTCATTTAAACTAGTCCTATCGCCAAGAGCAACATTGTATACTTCATCTTTAGCTTCATCAGGAGCTAAAGCAGCTAGAATGTTCATCTGTATTGTATTATCAATAAAGCAAAAATCTCTACTCGTTTCACCATCACCATTAATAAACACTTCTTCTTTCTTAATCATTGATGCTGTCCACTTTGGTATAACAGCCGCATAAGCACCATTGGGATCCTGTCTAGGCCCAAACACATTGAAATAACGTAGGCCAATAGTTTTAAAGCCGTAAGTACGTGCATAGACTCCAGCATAAAGCTCATTTACATATTTAGTAACAGCGTAAGGCGATAGTGGACTGCCAATATTTTCTTCTACTTTTGGTAACGCTGGATGGTCACCATAGGTTGAGCTGCTCGCAGCGTAGGTAAAACTACTCACTTGAGCTTCTTTTGCTGCCGTCAACATATTTACGAAACCAGTAATGTTTGCAGCATTGGTTGTGACAGGATCTGCAATTGACCTTGGCACACTGCCCAGAGCTGCTTGATGGAGCACATAGTCGACCGCAACTTCACCTAGACCAATAGCTTTCTCACAATCGGCGTAATTTCGAATATCACCTTCAATAAAAGAAAAACGCTTCCATTGCTCCTCAGTTACAAGCGAACGCACTTCATCCAAATTGTGCTGATGCCCTGTAGCAAAGTTATCTAGTCCAACCACTTTTTGATTTAATTTCAAGAGCGTCTCGAGTAGGTTGGAACCGATAAAACCTGCTACTCCTGTAATTAACCACTTTTGGGGAGATTCCGTTAATTGCTTTTTTATTTGATCATATTGAGTCATATCGGCCACTTGTTTAAGCTTAATGATTAAGGGGAAATAAAAGTACTATTTTGAGATAACGTGCTAATTTTCGCAGCACGTTATTTTAGGTTTGAGAGCATTAGCATTAGAGACGCATGTCTACATCGCTTTTTTCTAAGACATATTTTAAGTCATACAAGACATGTGTTTCTTTACCGAACTCTCTAATTTTTTCTGCACCTAACTGCTTGAATTCATCATGTGATACCGCTAAAACAATACCATCATAATGATTCAACTGTGCTTCTTTGATGACCGATAAACCATACTCGTGCTGTGCTTCCTCGTTTGAACACCAAGGGTCAAGAACATCAACGTTAATGTTGTATTCTTTAAGTTCAGAAACAATATCGATCACTTTAGTATTCCTAAGATCTGGGCAGTTTTCTTTAAACGTTAAGCCCATAACAAGTACATTAGCGCCTTCAACATGAATACGCTTTTTAAGCATACTTTTAACCAACGTAGAAACTACATACCCCCCCATACCATCATTCAAACGACGACCGGCTAGAATCATCTCCGGGTGATACCCTACTGTTTGAGCTTTATGTGTTAAGTAGTATGGGTCCACACCAATACAGTGACCGCCAACAAGACCAGGACGAAATGGCAAGAAGTTCCATTTAGTACCTGCCGCTTCTAATACTTCAAGAGTATCAATATTCAACTTATTAAATATAATTGAAAGCTCATTGATTAATGCAATATTCACATCTCGCTGAGTATTTTCAATGACTTTTGCCGCTTCTGCTACCTTAATGCTTGATGCTTTGTGTGTACCTGCGGTTATTATCGTTTTATACAATTGGTCTACAAATTCAGCCACTTCATCAGTAGAACCACTAGTCACTTTCAAAATATTAGTTACACGGTGCTCTTTATCGCCAGGGTTTATACGCTCAGGTGAGTATCCAGCAAAAAAATCTTTATTAAATGTTAAACTCGCTACATTCTCAACAACAGGAATACATACCTCTTCAGTCGCGCCAGGGTAAACTGTTGACTCATAGATGATAACATCACCTTTAGAAATAACAGAACCTAGTGCTTCCGACGCTTTAATCAACGGTGTCAAGTCCGGTTGTTTATACTCATCAATAGGGGTAGGAACGGTAACAATATAAACGTTACACTCTTTTAGCTCTTCAAGCGAAGCTGTATAAGTAAGATGAATAGCTTCTGCTAACTCATCACTCCCACATTCTAAGGTACTATCAATACCTTTAGCTAATTCATCAATACGACTTTGGTTAATATCAAAACCGATGGTTGCTTGCTTTTTACCGAATTCAACGGCTAGAGGTAGCCCAACATAACCTAATCCAATAATACCAATGTTCGCTTTCTCTAACGAAAAGTTCATATAATTTCACCTGATAGATATAAAAAATTTATCCACCTCAGTCATTCCTTCCCTACTAACTCTGCGAACTCACTTGTTAACACCTTGTTGCATAGACTTACATTTGGGAACGCTACCGCCCTTAGGTTTAGCTCCCAAAGGCGGTCAGTAGATAAAGGCTTACCGAGGTAAGCACAGTCATTTTAAATAGGCAGGATTGTAGCAAATAGCATGTGCATACTCTACGTTTATATTGATATCCCTTACTAAACGTCGCCATTGCAGATGACCTAAAAGAACATTTTATATACCGCAAAATTTTGTATCTTAAAAAATACGAGATTCGAAACAAAAAAACAGCATAACGAGACACAAGCAGACACCCAGAATATCAACGACTAACATTAGCAGGTTCACCTCAATAGTATTTGCCCAACAACATGCTCCCTCTGTATTCTCCCATCCTTTATCGCTATACTCCTGATCTATAGTTTTTCGCCCAATAACGAATAAGAGTTCAAGATATGCAAGAGTTAGTTCCATTTGTTCAAGAGAATATGATTTTAGCCATCGTATGGATCGGCTTGGTTGTTGCCATCATTGCGAACGTTATCAAAACATCAAACGCAGCCTACAAAGAGATCACGGCAGCGCAAACTACACAACTGATCAACCGTGAAAACGGCGTTGTGGTTGATATTCGTACTAAAGATGAGTTCAAAAAGGGCCATATTACGGACGCAGTTCACATTTTGCCGTCAGACATCAAAGCAAATAGCTTTGGTAGCCTTGAAAGCCACAAAGCAGACCCAATCATCGTAGTATGCAAGACAGGTCAAACCGCTCAAGAAAGCGCGAACTTGCTGGTTAAAGCAGGTTTCGAAAACGTAAGCGTACTGAAAAGCGGCTTAGTGGCTTGGAGCGAAGCTAACTTACCTTTGGTTAAAGGTAAGAAGTAGTTAAAGGTGAAAAACTTTTAAAGACAAGCAGTAAGCTGACCCGATTACACGAATATAACTTTAAGGTTTTGTTCGGCAGATATAACGAACAAAACCTAATTTAAATTTTTAAGGACAAGAAAATGGCTGAAGCAGCACAACAAGACGCACAACAAAACTTCGCAATCCAACGCATCTTCCTAAAAGATGTATCTTTCGAAGCGCCAAACTCTCCAGACATGTTTCAAAAAGAGTGGAACCCAGATGTAAAACTGGACCTAGACACTCAAAGCCGTGAACTTGGCGAAGGCGTTTACGAAGTTATCCTACGTCTAACTGTTACTGTTAAGAATGCAGAAGACACAGCATTCCTTTGTGAAGTTCAACAAGGCGGTATTTTCTCTGCAAGCGAAATGGAAGCTGGTCAACTGGCACATTGCCTAGGTGCATTCTGCCCGAACATCCTATTCCCATACGCTCGTGAAACGATTTCTAGCCTAGTGGTTAAAGGTACGTTCCCACAACTGAACCTAGCTCCAGTAAACTTTGATGCTTTGTTCATGAACTACCTACAAAACCAAGCTCAACAAGCTGAAGGCGAACAGGCTTAAGTCTCAAAGTAGAACTTAATCCTAACGTTTCAAACGCTAGTTAACTCTTAAATGCACATCGTAACTTCTGCGATGTGCATTTTTTCTTTACACTGTACTAAGATAGAAAGCCTTCTGATTATTAGGAAGCTTTTCCAGAATTCTTCGATTTCCCTCATTATTTTTAGGTGGAAGCATGACAGAAAAAACTCGCCCGACGAACACGACAGACGCTTACGGTAAAGACAGCGCTTACGGTAAAGACAGCGCTTACGGCAAAGAGATAGCCATGACAGTGATAGGCGCAGGTTCTTATGGGACCTCTTTAGCGATATCTCTAGCGCGTAACGGTGCCAATGTTGTTCTTTGGGGACATGATCCTGTTCATATGAATCGCCTTGAATCAGAGCGTGCGAACAATGAGTTTCTACCAAATATAGAATTCCCAGAAAGTCTGATCATTGAATCTGACTTAGAAAAAGCAGTGACTTCAAGCCGCGATCTTTTGCTTGTCGTCCCGAGCCACGTATTTGGCGTTGTGCTTAACAGCGTTAAACCTTACTTAGCCTCAGACTCTCGCATCTGTTGGGCGACCAAAGGCTTAGAGCCAGAAACCGGTCGTTTACTTAAAGATGTCGCACACGATGTGCTTGGTGATGGATACTCGTTAGCGGTCCTATCAGGGCCAACCTTCGCCAAAGAGTTAGCGATGGGCATGCCAACGGCTATCTCTGTCGCTTCACCAGATGAAGTATTCTTAGAAGAGCTGCAAGAGAAGATCCACTGCGGTAAAACATTCCGCGTATACGCAAACTCAGATTTCATCGGCATGCAACTTGGCGGCGCGGTGAAAAATGTTATCGCAATTGGCGCAGGCATGTCGGATGGCATTGGTTTTGGTGCCAATGCTCGTACTGCACTGATCACGCGTGGTTTAGCTGAAATGAGTCGCTTAGGCGCTGCACTGGGTGCACAACCCGAAACCTTTATGGGTATGGCAGGGCTGGGCGATCTAGTACTAACCTGTACTGATAACCAATCACGTAACCGTCGTTTTGGATTGGCTTTAGGTTCAGGTAAAGACGTCGATACTGCACAAGAAGAGATCGGCCAAGTGGTCGAAGGCTATCGCAACACTAAAGAAGTTTGGTTACTATCCGAACGTATGGGTGTTGAGATGCCAATTGTTGAACAAATCTATCAAGTGCTGTATCAAGGGAAAGATGCCCACTTAGCGGCACAAGATCTGCTTGCTCGAGACAAGAAGTCAGAGCGATAACATCGCTTATTAAGTCGTGGAATGAAATAGATAAAATGGATGGAAAAATGAAACACTGTGAACAGCAAAAGGTTTGGCAATGCATTGTGAAGGAAGCTCGACAGCAGTCAGAGCAAGAACCTATGCTTGCGAGTTTTTACCATGCCACCATTATCAACCACGAAAGCTTAGGCGCTGCGCTAAGTTACATCCTAGCAAACAAATTAAAGACGGCTTCAATGCCCGCAATGGCGGTGCGTGAGGTGGTTGAACAAGCATTTAAGCAAGATCAATCGATTATTGATGCGGCTGCTTGTGATATCTGCGCGACGGTAAATCGAGATCCTGCGGTCGAGATGTACTCGATGCCTTTGCTTTATCTGAAAGGCTACCACGCTTTGCAAGGTTACCGAGTGGCTAACTGGCTATGGAAGCAAGGGCGTATTGCGCTTGCCACTTACCTACAGAACCAAATTTCAGTTGCTTGCCAAGTGGATATTCACCCGGCGGCTCGTATCGGTAAAGCTATCATGCTTGATCACGCGACAGGCATTGTGATTGGTGAAACAGCCGTCGTTGAAAATGATGTATCGATTCTTCAAGACGTTACTTTAGGGGGTACGGGTAAAGAAGGTGGCGATCGTCACCCTAAGATCCGAGAAGGCGTGATGATTGGTGCAGGTGCTAAAATCCTCGGCAACATTGAAGTGGGTGAAGGCGCTAAGATTGGTTCTTGCTCTGTGGTTCTACAAGCCGTACCACCTCATACAACAGTCGCTGGGGTTCCTGCAAAAATTGTAGGCAAACCAAAAACCGATAAACCATCTTTAGATATGGACCAAGGGTTCAACGGTCGCTCGCAAAACTTCATCCATGGTGATGGGATTTAAGAGCAGATACGGGATTCGATTCAGCGGAATTCGAAAAATTAAGAGCAGATGAATACAACTAAATGACGATAATGATGAAACAAATTCGAGCCATTAGCCGGACTCTTCTAGTATCTGCTAGCCTTTGCGCTGCTCTTTTATCTACATCGTCATTTGCCGCCTCTCAGGGGGAACTGAAAGGCGTATCGAGTGAAATATCTCGCCAACAAAAAAACCTGTCCTCACAACAGAAAAAACTCGATAGCCTACAAGCAAGCCTCAAGAAACAAGAGCTATCCATCGCTTCACTTGAAAAAGCGATTCTAGACAGTAAAAAGCAGCTCAATACGGCTAATGCAAATATTGCTAACTTAGACACCAAGATTAAAGCGCTTACGGCTCAGAAAAAAGTCCATACCGATAAATTAGAGCAACTGATTCAGACATACTACATGACAAGTCGAGCTAAAGCTTCTTCTCACATCCTCAACACAGGTGTGGAAGAAGATCGCATCAGTCATTATTACCAGCACCTTGCCAAAGCTCGCTCCGCAACCATTAAAACGATTGAACAGACGCAACTTGAATTAGAAGAAAGCCACAAACAGCGTCAACTCGAGCAAGAACAAATCGCAACATTGTTAAAACAGCAAACCACTAAGCGTGACAAGTTGTCTCAGACTCAAACACAACGTAAGAAAACCGTTGGCAGTATTAAGAAGAATATTTCTGGCGACAAAAATTACTTGGCTGAACTTCAGCGAAATGAAACTCGCCTGAAAGCTGAAATAGCAAAAGCAGAAAAAGCGGCTCGAGAACGACGTAATGCAGTCCCGATGGATGGCCTAGCAAAACGTAAAGGTAAGCTACCTTGGCCGATCAAAGATAAAGTTCTACATAACTACGGTTCACGTCAAACGGGGCAAATTAACTGGAAAGGCATGGTGATCAACGCCAAGTACGGTCAGCAGGTTAAATCCGTTTACTCAGGTACGGTGGTATTTGCCGAGTATCTGCGAGGCTATGGTTTAGTGGTTCTTCTCGATCATGGTAAAGGTGATATGACGCTCTATGGCTTTAACCAAGCGCTTTTAAAGAAAGAAGGTGACAAGGTTAAAGCTGGCGAAGCTATTGCTCTAGCCGGTGACACTGGTGGCCAAACTCGCCCATCACTGTACTTTGAGATTCGTAGAAATAGCCAAGCTCAAAACCCGAAGAGTTGGTTGGTTAGGTAAAAGCAGATACTGGATTCGAGTAACCGAGATACGAAGAGCTTAAGACCGAATGCGAGACACACGTAATGCGGATATTAAGAGCAAACCAAGTCGTTCAAAATATCTACATTTACATTGACCAGATCCGTCACTCCAGAATTGAAGAACGACATAACTGGAATCTCGCTATAATATTTCTAGCCTCGAGGATAAAGAAAGATTCCCTATCACGCTCGTTCCTCGCTGTAGGGAATGACGTAGCTATACACATACCACGACTCTAATCTTCTCTTCCCTAATCTTTGAATCTCGCTGAACTCGTATCTTTCTACTTAGAGTTCAACGCTCTCACACCATCTTCCAATAATGTTAGCTGCTCAAAGCCTTGTGCAGTCGCAATCGGTTTAACTGTAGCAATCATCTGCAACATTCCTTTGTGAACTACTTGCTCAGTTATTTGCGCTTTTGGAGACATCGCAGACTGATAGGCTAACCAACCCGATGCGATCAAGTGAAGAGAAGTGACCATCGACTTCATTTCCGTATCTGTTGCTTTTAGCAAGTTCAACTCAACGAAGGCTCGCATGATATCGACAAGATTCGTTTGCAGCTTTTCTTGTACGGCCATGTAATCAAGGTGGAGTTTTTCATCACGTGACAATATTTCAGGCAGATTCGCATAGAAGAATCGGTACTTCCACATCAGTGTGAAGATAGAATCTAAGTAAGTCTTTAGTAACGTCAGGCTTTCTTGTTGGCCTTGAATCGGTGTGAACCTTTCAAGTAACTCTGTCGAATAGAGAGTAAAGATGTCACGGACAATTTCTTGCTTGTTGCGGAAATGGTAGTAGAGGTTACCAGGGCTAATCTCGATATGCTCAGCAATATGATTGGTCGTAATACTACGCTCACCGTGCTCATTAAAAAGCTCTAGAGCAGCGTAAACAATCTTGTCACGTGTTTTCATTAGTTATTAGTATCCCTATCCGTTTAGAGGTTCAGTATATCGCCACTAAACGGATAGATCGAGCTGTTAACATCTGGTCTAATTAGCATTAGCTAAAATAGAGCCGAATCAATCACTGCCAAACAGATCTCGTGTGTACACCTTATCTGCAACGTCTGCGATTTCTTCCACCATTCTGTTAGATACAATCACATCCGATACAGCTTTGAACTCTTCTAGGTCAGAATAAACCTTCGAGTTAAAGAAATGCTCTTCCTCTAACACAGGTTCGAATACGACCACTTCGATACCCTTAGCTTTCAAACGCTTCATTATCCCTTGAATCGACGATGCTCGAAAGTTGTCGGAGCCAGCCTTCATGATCAAACGATAAATACCGACAATTTTAGGCGAGCGCTTAATAATTGAATCCGCAATGAAGTCCTTACGAGTACGGTTAGCATCGACAATGGCACCCACAATATTGTTAGGTACATCTTGATAGTTTGCTAATAGTTGCTTGGTGTCTTTTGGTAAGCAGTAACCACCGTAACCAAATGAAGGGTTGTTGTAATGATTGCCGATACGAGGGTCTAAGCCAACACCTTCTATGATCTGACGAGAATCCAAGCCATGCGCTTCCGCGTAAGAATCGAGCTCATTGAAATAAGAAACACGCATCGCTAAGTAGGTATTTGAGAACAGTTTTACTGCTTCGGCTTCCGTTGAGTTAGTAAACAAAACATCGATACTCTCTTTTTCTGCGCCTTCAACCAGCAGATTCGCAAACACTTTAGCGCGTTCAGAGCACTCACCAACGATAATACGTGATGGGTGTAGGTTATCGTACAGGGCTTTGCCTTCTCGTAAAAATTCAGGTGAGAACATAACGTTTTCACAGTTCAGTTCTTGCTTAACACGCTCAGTATAACCAACAGGGACCGTTGATTTGATAACCATGACAGCATTTGGATTGATATCCATGACGTCTTTAATGACCGATTCTACAGAGCTGGTATCAAAGTAATTATTTTTTGGATCATAATCGGTTGGTGTAGCAATGATGACAAACTCAGCATCTTTGTAAGCCGCTTTATCTGTTGTCGCCCTGAAATTCAGCGCCTTATTTGATA
This sequence comes from Vibrio sp. 10N.247.311.47, assembly GCF_041467535.1. Lineage (NCBI taxonomy): Bacteria > Pseudomonadati > Pseudomonadota > Gammaproteobacteria > Vibrionales > Vibrionaceae > Vibrio > Vibrio sp. 10N.247.311.47. The sequence goes on along the minus strand of NZ_JBFSUR010000022.1, from coordinate 59,060 downwards.
GAAAGTGCTCAATCTCATTATCTACAATCGGTGACTGCTTATTATTCAGCATTGTCACTTTTTCATCGATGATATCTACCGCGACTACTTCATGATGTTGTGCTAACAGCATTGCGTTTGATAGACCCACATACCCAGTACCGGCTACTGCAATCTTCATGATAATACCTATAGTTTTGAGTAATTAACTCAACATAATTTATAACTTAGCTTGCCGTATCATACTCTGGTTGGGGAATTATTCCACTAGCCCGCTTTATCCATTCCTTGCTATACTCGTGACAGTTTTGTATTCAAAAGAGTTAGAAATTATGATTATCGTAACTGGTGGTGCTGGCATGATTGGCAGCAATATTGTTAAGGCGCTTAATGAAGCGGGCCACAACGATATTCTAGTCGTCGACAACTTAAAAGATGGTAAGAAATTTAAGAACCTTGTAGACCTAGACATCACGGATTACATGGATCGTGATGACTTCCTAACTCAAGTCATGGCCGGTGATGATTTTGGTCATATTGAAGCTGTTTTCCATGAAGGAGCATGCTCTGCTACCACTGAGTGGGATGGCAAATACATGATGCTCAACAACTATGAATACTCAAAAGAGCTACTTCATTACTGTGTTGAACGTGAAATTCCTTTCTTGTATGCCTCTTCAGCTGCAACTTACGGTGAAACCGACACTTTCATTGAAGAACGAGAGTACGAAGGTGCATTGAATGTCTACGGCTATTCAAAACAACAATTTGATAACTACGTTCGCCGCTTAACCGCGGATGCAGCAGCACACAACGAAAAGCTTTCGCAAATCGTAGGGTTTCGTTACTTCAATGTTTATGGTCCACGCGAGCAACACAAAGGCAGCATGGCCTCTGTCGCTTTCCACCTAAACAACCAAATGAATGCCGGTGAAAACCCGAAATTGTTCGCAGGTAGCGAAACCTTTAAGCGTGATTTTGTGTATGTGGGTGATGTCGCGGCTGTAAACTTGTGGTTCTTAGAGAATGGGGTATCTGGCCTCTTTAATCTAGGTACTGGCAATGCTGAGTCGTTTGAAGAAGTCGCCAAGGCAGTTATCAAGCACCATGGTAAAGGCGAAATCGAAACGATTCCTTTCCCTGAGCATTTAAAAGGTGCTTACCAAGAATTCACTCAAGCAGACCTAACGAAGCTTCGCGGTACAGGTTGCGATATCGAGTTTAAAGCAGTAGCCGATGGCGTTGCTGAGTACATGAAGATCGTAAACGCTTAACGGTATATTTCAGATTAGGACCAATAATACACCCTACTTTTAGCGTGTATTATTGGGAATGTCTAACGAATATAATCATTCCCAGAGTGACCGATATTAAGTTAACTCTCTGATTTAAATAATGTAGTGAATGAATGACCACACAACGCAATGATTTTGATCCAAAAGCTTACAATCCTGAGTTTGAATGGGGTTTTCTAGCACCTAAATACTGGGGAACTTGGATTGCTGTTTTGTTATCGTCTTTAGTCTGCTTCTTACCTAATAGCATTCGTTTAGCATTAGCTAAGTTTATGGCTAAGCAAGCTGTAAAAATTAAGAATAAGGCTAACCGCCGGGCTCGAGTGAACCTTGAGATGTGTTTCCCTGAGCAATCAATCGAAGAGCGCGAAGAAACTCTCTATCAGTCATACGTTACTTCCATCTCATTTTTGATGGGATTTGCTTCACTGACACTCAAGAGTAAAACTTGGCTAGAGAATAACACTGCGATAAACGGCCTAAGCAACCTAACCGATATTATAGACAGTGGCGAGAATGTGATCTTGCTGGTGCCACACACATGGGCTATCGATATCCCAGCGGTATTATTAGCTTCACGCAATTTACCTGTATCTGCGATGGCGAAAGCACAAAAAAACAAACTCAGTGACTGGCTAATGCACCGACAGCGCGTGCAATACGGCGGTCGTGTTTATGATCGCAGCGGTGGTATCAAACCTTTCATCAAGTCGGTACGTGATGGGTACCTGGGTTACTACCTCCCTGATGAAGATCTTGGCCGTGAGCACAGTGTCTTCGTTGACTTTTTCGCGACTCAAAAAGCAACTATCTCAGGCCTTGGTCGCCTATCAAAACTAAGTAAAGCTAAAATTGTGCCCTTGTTTGCTCAATACGATAGCAGTACAGGCCAATACGCCTTGGACTTCAACCCTGCTCTACCTTTCCCAACAGGAAGCGAAGAAGAGGACGCACGTATGATGAACCAATGTATTGAAAATTACGTGAGCAAAAACCCAGAGCAATATATGTGGATCTTAAGACTGCTTAAGACTCGTCCGGAAAGTAATGACAACCCGTATCACAGATAAACATAAACCTGAGATATTATAGATGAGAAATCATACAACTAGAGCATTCACGCTCCACAAAGATCCTATCATTGTTATTATTACCCGATCGCTTAAGATGTAAGAGAATTACCATGACTAAAATTTTTGTCATAAACTTAGAATCTTCGACAGAGAGAAAAGAGAACATTAGTCGTCAACTAGATGAACTATCTCTTCCTTTTGAGTTTTTTTCTGCGATAGATGGCCGAATGTCTCCTCCTCATCCGCTACTGAAACTTTATAACGATGATTTAAGCCAAACATACAGAGCAAAGACATTGAGTGCAGGACAGCTAGGATGCTATGCAAGCCACTTTTTATTATGGGAAAAGTGTGTTGAACTCAATCAGTCAATAATCGTAATTGAAGATGATGCTCTTCTATATAAAGAAGAATTCCTCAACTTCATTCGAGATATTAGTGATATACCAGAAAATGTAGAGTGTGTGAGATTATTCAAAAATAAACGCCGTAAATATGATTCTTACGAAGTGTTCGAAGCTAATTCCACTAGTATTCATAAGTTCACTAAAGGGCATATGAGTGCAACAGCCTATTTCTTGAGGCCTTCAGGGGCGAATAAATTCCTTGAACATTCAAAAGAGTGGTATATGGCCGTAGATATTTATATGGACCGATTCTGGCAAAACGATGTTGAATGCTATGGAACTGCTGTTCCTTGTTTAACAAACGACCCTAAGTTTGATTCTGATATCGGGTATGAAAAACGCACTAGCACTAGAAGCTTATTCAAGAAATGTAAGCGTGAGTGGTTCAATTTAAACGAAACAATTCAACGTAATTTACATAATATAAAATTCAAATACTCGAAGCGGTAACTCAATGAAAATTCTTATTGCTAGTTCTTACTACCATGCTCGAAATAGCGTACGCCCTGAAGCCGAAATGTTTGTTGAAATGGTAAAGCAAGGCCATGAGGTAACAGTTATTACCCAAGGAGATGCAGAATACACTCAACGGTTTAGAGAGTGTGGTGTGAAAGTTATTGATGCATACCCTAATAAAAAGATTTGTTTAAAAACTATCAGGACTTATAAGAAAGAACTTAAAAATAAAAGCTATGACATCTTTTATGCATTTAATTCCAAAACAATCCCAAACGCGGCGTTTGCTTGTATTGGTACAGAAACCAAATTAATCACATATCGCGGGACTACGGGCGGCCTATATCGCCATGATCCTTCCGCTTACCTTACTCACCTACACCCAAAAGTCAGCGGCATTGTTTGCGTATCAAAAGCTGTTGCTAACGACGTGAAAAAGAGAGCTTGGTGTGACAAAGAAAATGTAGTAACTATTTATAAAGGTCATGAACTAAACTGGTATACTGTTCAAGCAAATAAGCCGGAAGAATTTGGCTTAGATTCAAGTAAAGTCATTGCTGTATGTGCCGCGCATGTAAGGCCAAGTAAAGGGATTGATGTTCTAATTGAGGCTACACGCTTTGTTGAAAACCCTGACTTCCACCTCCTTTTAATTGGCAGTGGTTACGAGCCTTACTTTGATATGGCCCAAAAAAGCCCTATGTCGGAGAGAATCCACTTCATTGGTCACAGAAAAGATGTTCCATCGATAATGGCAATGGCTGACTTTCAAATCCAGCCATCGATCAGTGGGGAAGGCCTTCCAAGAACGATCGTTGAAGCCATGGCTAATGGGACACCATCAATCGTAACGACAACAGGTGGCTCTCCAGAGCTAATTGAAGAAAACGAAACTGGTCACATTGTTCCCGTAAAAAACGCTCAGTTATTAGGTGAATCAATAAACAATATGGCAAATAATAAAGAACAATGCGTGGAGATGGGACGTAAAGCAAAGATCAGACTTCAGCGCTACTTTTCGTCATCAGAAACAGTAAAACAGCACATTAACTTTTTTGAAAAATTAACTAAGAAATAATTTAATGCTATTAGGGTAGGGGAAATGATTTAACCTACCCTAACAATTGAGTTTTTATCTTTGATAATTTTATTTATCACTTCTTTTCGAATCTTAACTATCGCATTTAGTTGTTCCGAAGAACTCAACTGGTAATTGTTCTTGTCATTGGCTAAGGGGTTTAACCCTAATCTTTTTCCGTTCTAGACCACCTTACACCACAAGTAGTACATTTATCAGATAACTTAGGGACACTCTACCCTCATACGCCTGATGAGAAGATAATAACTTCGTCCGCACCTGAAAGAGTTTTATTTAATCGCTTCTCCGTCAAAATCGTCCCTATGCCTAAAAAATAACGAGAGCTATCTTCTACAATCAAGTCACCAAACAGTTGTGGCCATAGCCAAGGGTTAAGATCATCCCCTACATTGTAAGTATCTGACAGGCAGTACTCTAATTTAAAAGCCACTGGTTAACTCCTTTCTTTTTCGATAAGCCACAAGCCGACATATTTATTGAAATTCACCTGAGCGTAAGTCATAGCCATAATGAAACCGACACTACCATCCATAAAGCCACGACGGATAATGTACACAAGGAAAAACGTCCACATCGCTCGAAGTAGAGCAAGGAATAAGCCGTGTGATTTCTTGCCTTTACGATGGTATTTTTGGGAGCCAAGCCAAGCGTACTGCGCTGCTTTATCTAAACCATGGCCATAATCGCGATGGGTGTAATGAAGAAGAAACCCCTTCAATATCCCTGTAGAGCCTTGCTCCGGAACGACGGTCTCGTGAACCTCGTCTAACGTATATCGAGAGCCTTCTCTCTTAAACAGTCTTAATACTGCACGAGCACTGCGGCCATGTTTTAGAGTCGTGCCATAAAGAGTCACTCCCCAAGGAAGTTTATAAGCAGTGTGCTTGATTTGATCTTGTTTTAATAGTTCAACAAGAGCGTCGCTCATCTCTTTATCGAGAGCTTCGTCAGCATCAATTGATAGCACCCAATCACATGTCGCTTTATCTAGCGCTCGCTGTTTTTGCTTACCAAAGCCAGGCCAATCTGTGATTGTCACGTTATCTGTATATTTTTGGCATATCTCAACGGTTGCGTCCGTTGATCCGCTGTCTAACACAATTAGCTCATCGGCAATATCAACCACAGATTTTAGGCAAGTTTCAATTCGGTCTTCTTCATTCTTGGTAATAACAATGACAGACAGGGTATGTTTTCTCATTATTCAGCCCTAGAATTTCCAATAGTTTAATGATTTGCGGATTTTAAAGTTACGAATCCAATTTTTTGGTTTTTTATCCTGCCAACCGCTTTCTAGCACATCCGTAATAGCACTCAGAACTCTCGCTGAGGATTGACCGTCCAAATATGGCGTTATTGACGGACCATAATTAGCAATGGCTTTATCTCTTGTTTCATCAGGCAGCATAGCTTGTTGAATTGCTGATTCTAACTGCTCTGCTTGGGTAATATTGATGAAGCTCGCTTGAGGCTCTCGGTTATTTACCGTAACAACCGGCTTATTGAGCAACAAGAATTCCTGAAATATCGATGAGTTGTCACACACCATAACATCAGCACGATGCTGCATTTCAATCACTCGATCATTGTCGAAGAACAGAAGGTTGTCCCCTTCCAACGCCTGGTATTTTTCTCGTGTCTCTTGCTTCATTTTAGGATGCAATGTGACTAACCATTGCCACTGGCTCAGTTTGCTTAGGCGCTTAAGCTCTTCATAAACCAATTCAGCACAGGATAAACTTGGCGAAAAAGTGGAAGCGAATAGAATTTGAGGTCTTTCAAAATGCTTGTCACTGGTTTGATAATTAAACAAGCTATCGAGCTTCAGCCACCCGGTCTCTTTAACTTGAAAATAGCCGCGCTGCTTAGCTAGCGGCTCAAGCGAGCTTGTTCTTTCATGGCCTTCGGTGCAATACAAATCAAATAGACCACGTTCAGGATATAAGTTCCCTCGTTTGCTCTCGTTCAAACCGTGAAACACTTGCACCTTCAATCCAGGGATAAAAGCAGGAACGCGATCCCCTGGCACTAAAACAGCCGAAGGATTATAGGCGACAGCTTCTGTCAAAGAGACACACTGCTCTTGATCCAGTAAAAGATGTTCAGAAGCACCTTCCCCAACGAGTAACCACTTTACATCGTGGCCAAGTTGCTTCGCGTAGTTATAAAATGGACGAAGAATAGCAAATGAGTAGTTTTGCTCGACATAGAGCAAGAAACGATAGGATTGATCGGTTTGAATAAGCGATGAGATAGAGTTCACCATTTCCGTTTGAAAGTGTCACTAAGCATTTAATTATAACGCTCTTTACTTTCGAGATTGAAGAAAATACTCTTCTCATTACTGATTTTACCCTCTGGTGTCACTGTTCTTATGCTTATACGACTTATATACACTCTTATATTGTCATTGGCCTCTCCACTACTCCTCTATGGGCTTTATAAGAGCAAACCCGGCAAACCAAGTTTCGGCAAGCGCTGGAAAGAACATTTCGGCATTACGCCGCAAATTCAAGGTAAAAGCCCTATCTGGATTCATGCGGTGTCGGTTGGTGAATCTATTGCTGCGATACCTATTATCAAACAACTAAAGCAGCGAGATCCAAATCAAGCCATCATCGTTACCACGACAACCAGCACAGGTGCAGAGCAAATAGACAAGTTTGGTAGTTTGGTCGAACATCGTTACATGCCTATTGACTTTTCTTGGTGTGTAAGAGGCTTCCTTAAGTCAGTAAAACCAAAGCAAATGTTGATTATGGAAACAGAACTTTGGCCAAATACACTGCATTGCGTCGCGAAAGCTGGAATCCCCATTTCGGTACTCAACGCTCGCCTATCTGAACGCTCGTGCCAGCGTTATGCTAAATTCCAAGCCGTTTTTGATCTCTTAGCCAAAAATATCTCTCAAGTACTTTGCCAATACCCAAGTGATGCTGAGCGTTTTATACGATTAGGGTTAGATAAAGCATCTGTGCATGTGACTGGGTCGATCAAGTTTGATATTGAAGTTTCAGCTGAACAAGTATCAAAAGGCAAAGCGTTACGTGAACAAATTGGCTTTGAACGCTGTGTGTGGATAGCAGCCAGCACTCATCAAGGCGAAGATGAAATTATCTTAGACGCTCATAAACAGCTCCTTAAAGACAATCCTAATACTTTGTTGATGATTGTGCCTCGTCATCCAGAGCGATTTAATCAAGTGACGGAACTGGCTAAACAGCAAGAATTCAACACCATCACTCGAACAAGTCAACAACCTATCGCCTCTGATGTTGAAGTGTATATTGCTGATACGATGGGAGAAATGTTGACCTTACTCGGTGGTGCTGATGTGTGTTTTATGGGAGGAAGCCTTGTAGGCGATAAGGTAGGTGGCCACAATCTTCTAGAACCAGCAGCCCTACAACTACCTTTATTGAATGGTCCTAGCTACTTTAACTTCAGCGAGATCACAGACAAGCTACTGGAAGCCAATGCCGTGGTTATATGTCAAGATAGCCAAGATATCGCAGGCCAACTCCAACGACTGTTCAAACAATCAGAGCTGCGCAAAACTAAAGGCTTAGCGGCTTATCAAGTAGTTGAGCAGAACCGAGGGGCGTTGGATAAAACCTTGGCATACATTCTTAATTAATGACCATTCTTAGCTAATGGCCTTCTTAGCTAGTCACCACTCTTAACTAACAGCAACTAACCTTGGTAGCCTTGCAATAACGGTTCCCAATCCGACTCTTGCCATTGAATCTGGCGCTTGTTCACTTCTTTTAAGAACGAGCGCTTTAAGCGATTCAAGTTGCCTTCTTTCCAGTCATCACCCGCTTGCTGACCACACTTATCAAAGTCAATAATCCACACCCTTTGCGAGTCATCAAGCAGGATATTATGAATGTTGAGATCGGTATGATTAACCCCAGCATCGTGCATCTTGCGTACCTCTTGGCCAATTCGACGATAAACATCCGCATCTATCGGGCCATTGACCAAGACATCAACCAGATCTTTGGCATTGGGAATTCGTTCAGACATTAAGTCCGCTCGATAAAGTAGTCCGCTTTTAATGGCTCTAGCAGCAATGGGCTTCGGTACATTCACACCTGCGTTTGCCAATATCTTTAGGACATTAAGCTCCATAGCGCAGCGAGTACTCTCCCAATCAGAGAAACGATATTGGTCTTCGACTAGCTTCCCAAACAATCCGCCACGGCGATAATGGCGCAATGCGGCCTGTATTCCATCAAGCTGAATGAACCATGTGGTACCGCGCCCTTGAGCACTGCCTGAAATGGCGTCTTGTTGCTGCCAATATTCAGCCTCAAAAATCTGAGCGATATCGCCCTCTGGTACCTGAGCCAAAAGTTCAGGGTCGTACCAAATTGTTTGGTTCTTGGTGCTAATCGTTTCCATCTATGAGGCCTTTGGGTCGCTTTTCGTCATTGCTATTTTACAACTAATGCGAGTATCTGCATAATTCTGATGTTATTCACTTTTTTCGGGCACTTTATGTCACTGTTCTCAACTGCACCTCAATCTCTTTGCATACTTCGCCTCTCCGCGATTGGCGATGTTTGTCATGCTATTTCTGTGGTTCAAGCCATCCAGAAGCAGTGGCCTGAAACGAAAATCACTTGGATAACGGGCAAAATAGAAGCCATGCTGATCGGTGATCTACCCGGTATTGAGGTGATTGTTTTCGATAAGAAACAAGGCTTCAAAGGAATGCGTGAATTATGGCGTCAGCTATCTGATCGTAAATTTGATGCACTTCTGCATATGCAAGCCGCACTCAGAGCCAGCGTGCTATCTTGGGGGATAAAGGCGAAGTGCAAAGTGGGATTTGGCAAAAACCGTACTCGTGAAATGCAGTCACTCTTTACCAACCACCATCTACCTATTTCAGATAAGTTTCATGTGTTGGATAACTTTGCCGAATTTGCTCGCTACATTGGTGTCCCCTTCGATAAGCCTCAATGGGATATCCCTTTAACACCTGAAGATGAACAACTCGCAATTAGCACCATGGCAGACAAGCCGACCTTGGTTATCTCCCCAGCGGCAAGCAAAGATTCACGCAATTGGTTAACTGAGCGATATGCAGCTATTGCTGATTATGCTGTCGAACAAGGCATGCAAGTGGTGTTATGTGGTTCTCCGGCACCAAGAGAAGTTAACCTTGGTAGCGACATCGAAAAATTATGCCAGTCGCCAGTAACCAACTTGATTGGCAAAACGAACTTGAAGCAACTGACTGCCGTACTGAAACATGCAACGGTGGTATTGGCACCTGATACTGGCCCAGCCCACTTGGCAACTACGCAGTCAACGCCTGTAATCGGCTTGTACGCGCACAGCGACCCTCGTAGAACAGGACCTTACAACGATCTCGATATCGTAGTGAGTGTTTATCAACAGCACGTAGAAGCACAACAAGGTAAACCAGTCGCAGACCTTCCATGGGGAACCCGTGCTAAAGGCGATGATCTGATGAAAGACATCACACTCGATATGGTAAAGCAGCAACTCGATAAGGCCTTAAACTCTAGTAAAGCACCGAATTCGAACACTACATTAAGCAAGGACAGCTAAAATGAGCACACACGTTATTTATCCAGGAACGTTTGATCCGGTGACCAATGGCCACCTTGATATCATTGTTCGTGCCGCTAGCATGTTTGACCATATCACTGTTGGAGTAGCAGCGAGCCCAAGTAAAAAAACCATGTTTGAATTAGATGAACGTGTAGAGTTGTTACGTGATGCGGTGTCTCACTTACCTAACGTGTCTGTTGAAGGATTTTCGGGGTTACTGGTCGATTTTGCTAAACAGCAGCAAGCGAATGTGTTGGTGCGAGGCCTAAGAACAACCATGGATTTTGAGTACGAGTTTGGACTCACTAGCATGTACCGCAAGTTACTACCAGGGCTTGAAAGCGTGTTCCTTACCCCTTCAGAAGAATATGCTTTCCTCTCTTCAACCATTGTTCGTGAAGTCGCTATACACGGCGGGGATATTAGTCAGTTTGTGCCACAAAAAGTAGCAGACGAAATCACAATAAAAACAGCCAAGTAGTTCTCTTTATCTACTCCGAAAAATAAAAATAGCGCTCAGTGAGCGCTATTTTTATTAATACCTATAATTTAATCCGCCCCGAGCACGATCTTTCCGACACTACAGAACCACTAATAGTCAATCAGCCATACTGCCTCAACATTCTTGAAGCCCGTCACAACCATAATCGCTAAATAAGTGAACCGTTATTACAAAAATCCAGGCGAGTGTTACTATGATTCACTATAAATAAACACATCAATATAGCTTTATGAAATCATACTGTATTACCTTAAAAGCAAACCATTGTAGGCAAAAATCAACAGCTAACGCCCTTAAGGATGCTCAGGTTGATTTTGAGTTTTTTATCGGAGTGGATGCACGAACCGATGAACATCCTCTACTAACAAGAATTCACGATAGAGCTTTTTTACACAATATGGGTAGACCGCATGCAATTGGGGAAGTGGGGTGTTATGCAAGCCATTATCTTATTTGGCAAAAATGCATAGAGTTAAATGAACCCATTTTAGTCTTCGAAGATCATGCCGATATTGATATCGATATATTTCGCAATACTTTGACTATCGCCGAGCAGCATATTGAGCAGTGTGGTTTTATTCGCTTACAAGACAGTAAGAATAGACTACATTATTCAGTTGATAAGTACGATACACAGCATCTTGTAAAGTATTTGAAAGTTCCTCAAGGAACCGCCTGCTATGCTATATCTCCCAAAGCGGCACAAGCTTTCATCGAACAAAGTTCAACTTTTAATTATCCAGTTGATGTATTCTTAAGGAATACTTGGATTCATAAGCACCCCATGTTTGGTGTTTCTTCTGCTGGATTACAGCGTAGTAAACGGCCGTCAATTATCGGTAGTCGTAAACATAAAGGTAGAAAAGACTATTCTGTCGCCTTTATGAAGATTGTGAACAAAATAAAGAGTATGGCACTTAATCTATCAACAAACCTTTATCACCTTGCAGTACTAGATAAAGAGTTCAGACCAAAATTCTAGGTCTAGGAAAAGTACACTCACATTAAATTGCCCCCTCTCTTTATACTTATACTTATACCTAAAAAGCAATCATGCGATTACCTATAAAAATAGCGCTCATTGAGCGCTATTTTTATAAGAGAAACTAACTCTTATAGTGAGTAGTAAGCTTTATACCAATCCGCGAAAGCTTTCGCGCCTTCTTGGATCTTCACTTGAGGTTTATAACCAACCGCTTCAAACAAATCTTCCGTATCAGCGTAAGTCGCGTACACATCACCAGGCTGCATTGGCATGAAGTTCTTTTTCGCTTCAACACCTAGAGCACCTTCTAATGCTTCGATGTAGTCCATTAATTTAACCGGGCTGCCGTGACCGATGTTAAACACGCGATACGGAGCAGAACTGGTTGCTGGTGACCCTTGCTCAACGGTCCAATCTGGTTGCTTGGCTGGTATACGATCTTGAACACGAATAATACCTTCAACGATATCATCGATATAAGTGAAGTCACGCATCATGTCGCCATTGTTATAGATATCGATCTCTTTACCCGCCACGATTAGATTCGCAAACTTGAACATCGCCATATCAGGGCGACTCCAAGGGCCGTAAACCGTAAAGAAGCGAAGACCTGTCGTTGGTACGTCGTATAAATGAGAATAGGTATGCGCCATCAACTCATTCGACTTCTTAGTCGCGGCGTACAGTGAAATCGGGTGATCAACACTGTCTGCTGTATGAAATGGCATTTTTTGATTCAAGCCATAAACGGAACTCGATGAAGCATAAACGAGGTGTTCAACCTTATTATGGCGACAACCTTCAAGAATAGCTAAGTGACCGACAAGGTTGCTATCGGCATACGCCATTGGGTTATCAATTGAGTAACGAACGCCAGCTTGCGCTGCTAAATGAATCACACGGTCAAATTTTTGCTCAGCAAACAGCTTCGCCATGCCCTCTCTATCAGCAAGATCCAGCTCAATAAAGGTCAGGTTTTCATGTTCGATACGTTTAAGGCGGTCATGCTTTAAAGAGACTTCGTAGTAGTCATTCAAGTTATCAATACCGACAACCTCATGGCCTGCTGCGCATAGTCGCTCTGACACTGCAGATCCGATAAAACCGGCAACGCCAGTTACTAAATATTTCATTCTACTATTCTCAATTCATATCATTAATGTAATTGTAGCGACTAGCACTTATATCTACTAGCAGTAAAAAGTGAACGCGCGTTCAGTTTTTTTATACTTGGCACTCTTCACAAAAGAACGTATTCCGCTGCCCTATTTTCAACTCTTGAATCAGAGCTTCACAGCTTGGGCACTTTTCACCCGCTTTCCCATACACTTGTAGCTCTTGAGCAAAGTATCCAGGTTTACCATCCGCCTGTGCGAAATCTTTTAGGGTAGTGCCGCCTTGCTTGATGGCGGTGGCGAGCACTTGTTTGATCTCTTTGGTCAACAAGACCCACTCTTCTTTTGTCACTTTGCTTGCGGGACGCAAAGGGTTGATACGTGCAGAAAATAGCGCTTCGTTGGCGTAGATATTTCCGACACCCACCACCACTTTGTTGTCCATGATGAATTGCTTGACGGCAACCTTACGCTTTTCTGCCTTCTCGGCTATGTAGTCAGCATTAAAGTCATTAGTTAGCGGTTCAGGGCCAGATCCAAGTAACACTGGATGTATTTCATCAGGAGCAGACCACAGCCATGCACCAAAGCGGCGAGGGTCGTTATAGCGCAGTACTTTGCCGTTGGTGAGCTTAAGATCCACGTGATCGTGTTTTGCTGCCGGGAAATCGGCATCTAACACGCGCAGTGAGCCAGACATACCAAGGTGAACAATGGCAGTGCCAGTATCCGTTTCAATCAATAGGTACTTTGCACGGCGCGAGATAGATCGAATCACCTGCCCTTCTAATGCTTTGAGCTCTTGTGGGATATCCCAACGCAGCTTAGGCGTGCGAAGGGTAAGCGTTTTAATGGTCTCGCCGACTAAATGAGGTGAGATCCCCATACGGCTTACTTCGACTTCGGGTAATTCAGGCATAATCTAGTCGTCCGATTTAGAGGAGTGGTTAGCGTTAAAGCTTGGAAACAGGTAGCTCTCTTCAATAGACACCGCCAACCACTGATCATTCCAGTTTTTTAACAACCAGAACTCAGGCAATTGATAATAGGTAATACGCTGGGGCTCTTCTTGGTCTTGATACCATACTTCGATGGTGTGTGGTGTATTTAACCGAGGCGTAAGGTCTGTGTAGGTCTGTGAGTCGACTTCCGTGCCCACAAGCTCTTTCCAACGTTGTGACAGCTCTTGTGCATTGGTGGCTTGAGGAAAGTCAGTATCTTCGAACTGGTAAACCCATTGATTATCTTGTTGAATGACAGACCACTTAGCAAAGTGTAACGCTTGAAGCTTTGCTGTTGGGTTCAGGAGATAAGGATAAGGGCTATCAACCTGCGGTTCAGGCTCGATAAGGTACGCTTTGATCAATGTTGGAAGGTTTAACACGCCAATAAAAGCGATCACACTGAACATGAGTATGTTGTTCCACCGGCGTCCACGATATCTCATCTGATTCTGCTCATCTAACCTATTGAACATTCAGTATATCGTGAAAGTGGCAATACTTTCTATGTTGTACAGATTTCTATCTATCAGAGGCTATATCAAGCAAGAATAATTGAGTTCCTCAAATTTTAGATATAAAAAAACCCAGCGATTAAACTGGGTTTTTCAATTCTTTCTTCTACTGAAGAAGAGCAAAAAAAGCATCAATTACTTGATTTTAGCTTCTTTGTACATAACGTGTTGGCGAACTACTGGATCAAACTTTTTGATCTCAAATTTGCCTGGCATGTTACGCTTGTTCTTATCAGTTGTGTAGAAGTGACCAGTACCTGCAGAAGATACTAGACGAATTTTCTCACGAATGCCTTTAGCCATTGCTTAATTCCTCTTAAACGTTTTCGCCACGTGCACGGATATCAACAAGAACAGCATCGATGCCTTTCTTATCAATGATACGCATGCCTTTAGCAGTTAGACGTAGTTTAACAAAACGTTTTTCGCTCTCTACCCAGAAACGATGAGTTTGTAGGTTCGGCAGAAAACGGCGCTTAGTAGCATTGCGTGCGTGTGAACGGTTGTTACCCGTTACTGGACGCTTACCAGTTACTTGGCATACTCGGGACATGAATGTCTTCTCCAATCGTTTCAGCTCGATATCAACCTTGGTGGCCGAACCTCTCTATCAATTAAAATAGAAGGTAAAAACCGTTATGGAAAATCCATACAAGGCTATCAAAGGTCGCGCATTATACTAACTTGACACGCATTGCTCAAGACCCGAACAGATCCTTTTTACGGATTTCGTGATCTTTTTTTGTGCAGCGCAGCTTGCTTGAGTAATCAGAGCTGATTTTAGGTCTAAAAATGTGGCCGGAATAATAGCAGATTTAACGCAACTAACAACCTAAAATGTGATTCAAATCCATCCACGCTCTGCAAAAGAGACAACTTCGCCATCTCCAACGACAAAATGGTCGAGAACTCGGATGTCCACCAGCGCTAATGCGTCGGTTAATCGGCGTGTAATCCGCCTATCCGCTTGGCTGGGCTCAGCAACACCTGAAGGATGGTTATGAGCTAAGATTAATGCCGCCGCATTATGATGAAGTGCCCGTTTAACCACTTCCCGTGGGTAAACCGATGCGGCATCGATGGTTCCTTCAAACATCACCTCGTCCTTTATTACCCTATTTTGGTTATCGAGGAACAATATATAGAAGGCTTCTCGCTGGCGATCACGCAACATGCTCGAAAGATAAAGCTTAGTATGGCTAGGGCTCGTAAGCGCATCTCCACGAGATAAAGTCTCTGCTAGATAACGCTGCGTCATCTCTAATACAGCCTGCAATTGAACATACTTGGCCTGCCCCATCCCTTTATGAGCACAAAACTCTTCCTGTGTTGCTGAAAAAAGATGACGGAGTGAGCCAAAGTCTTTGATCAACTTGTCAGCGAGTTCCAACACGTTCATTCCTTGTGTCCCTGTTCGCAGGAATATCGCGAGCAGTTCAGCATCACTCAAAGAATCAGGCCCTCTATTTAACAACTTTTCTCTCGGCATCGATTCGGCAGGTATTTTATCTATTGGCATATAAAGACAATCATTGGTCATGAACACAACCCATCACCTTAATGAGATCGTAATCAGAGATCCTTCGATAGAGATCAAAGGAAACGAGACACTAACAAAATCGTGTAATTGATAAGTTTGATAACACCAACTTGATGAGCGTCAACTCTGTTCGAGTTCTGCTTCTAGGCACTTATCCTTTGTTCTGATATCGTAAGTCGCAGAGAAATTAAGGAACAGAATCATGCAAACATTGGTTAATCAACTGGATAACGCTGACCTACAAGGCCTGGCTGGGAAAAAAATCCTACTTGGCATTAGTGGTGGTATCGCTGCGTATAAATGTGCCGAACTGACTCGACGCTTAATTGAACGTGGAGCGCAAGTACAAGTCGTGATGACGAATGCAGCCAAGGAGTTCATTACTCCTCTCACCATGCAAGCCGTCTCTGGAAGGCCAGTGTCTGATAGTTTGCTTGATCCTGCTGCTGAGGCTTCCATGGGGCACATTGAGCTCGCAAAGTGGGCTGACTTGGTATTACTAGCGCCAGCAACCGCAGACCTGATTGCTCGTATGACAGCGGGCATGGGTAACGACCTACTGACCACTTTGGTTTTAGCAACCGATGCGCCAGTTGCGGTATCTCCGGCAATGAACCAACAAATGTACAGCCACCCTGCCACTCAAGAGAACATTGCGACACTAAAACGTCGTGGTTGTGAAGTTTGGGGGCCAGCGGCTGGCGAGCAAGCGTGTGGTGATGTCGGTATGGGTCGTATGTTAGAGCCAATGCAGCTCGTGCATCGCTGTGAAGACTTCTTCCAACCTAAGCCACTTGCTGGCCGTTCTGTGCTTATTACTGCAGGCCCGACTCGTGAAGCGATTGACCCGGTGCGTTACATTACCAACCACAGCTCGGGCAAGATGGGCTATGCACTGGCTGAAGCAGCCGCGAAACAAGGCGCAACAGTGACTCTAATCAGCGGCCCTGTTTCATTAGCAACGCCAAATAAAGTTAATCGTATTGATGTCGACAGCGCACAACAGATGTTTGATGCCGTTACTGCTAACGCTTCTCAACACGATATTTTCATCAGCTGCGCCGCAGTTGCCGATTACCGCCCTGAGACCATTGCAGACCAAAAGCTTAAAAAGGTCGACGGTAAAGACGACATGACCATTCAAATGGTTAAAAACCCAGATATTGTCGCTTCTGTCGCTTCAATGACCGAAGGTCGCCCATTTACTGTCGGCTTCGCAGCAGAAACTCAAGATGTTGAGAAGTACGCACGCGGCAAACTGGAAAGAAAGAACCTCGACATGATCTGCGCCAACGATGTCTCTGTCGAAGGCCAAGGCTTCAATAGCAGTAGCAATGAGCTGCACCTTTATTGGAAAGGCGGCGATAAATCTCTGCCACTGGAAAGCAAAGACACACTTGGTTTCCAGATCCTCGATCAGATCCAACAGCTTATTAATGTATAAACGCACAAATTTGCTCTGATAATCTGCTGACACCTCTCGATTCTGTTGACCTAGGGCTTACAAAACTAGGAAACAGAATTGAATGGTGTTTATAATCCTTCTTCACTCAATCCTCATCTTTAGGAAAGGAAGTAAATAGATGGCTGGTACTCGAAAATCAAACCGTCGTGAAGAAATCCTACAAGCTCTCGCACAAATGTTGGAATCGACCGAAGGTGCTTCTCGTATCACAACGGTAAAGTTGGCCAAGCAAGTGGGTGTTTCTGAAGCTGCGTTATACCGCCACTTCCCAAGCAAAGCCCGCATGTTTGAAGGCCTGATCGAGTTCATTGAAGAAGCGTTGATGTCTCGAATCAACCGCATTCTGGATGAAGAGAAAGACACGCTAGAGCGCATACGCCTAGTACTACAACTTATCTTAGTTTTCTCAGAACGTAACCCAGGCCTGACTCGAATTTTATCTGGTCATGCTCTAATGTTTGAAAATGAACGCCTGCGTGATCGCATCAACCAACTTTTCGAACGCATTGAGACGCAACTTCGCCAGATCCTGCGTGAAAGAAAGCTTCGTGAAGGGAAATCATTCCCGGTTGATGAGAAAATCTTAGCCGCTCAACTGCTCGGTCAAGTTGAAGGCAGCTTGAATCGATTTGTTCGCTCAGACTTCAAATATCAACCAACAGAAAACTTTGATGCTTATTGGGCACTGCTAAGCGCTCAGATTAAGTAGCAATCAAATTAAGTGGCAATCAAATCTTAAGTGATGGTTATGACGACGAAAACTTCTTCAGCAAACGGCACAGCACAACACGTGATTACTAAGCCGCCTTTTACTCTAGCTCTACTTCACCCTAAATATTGGGGTGTATGGTTTGGTTTTGGGTTATTGGCGCTTATTGTTAACGTTCTCCCTTATCGCCTCTTACTGCTGTTAGGCCGATCGTTAGGCTCTTTGGGTGCTCGCTATGGTAAAAAGCGCGTCGCGGTAGCAACACGTAACTTGGAGCTCGCCTTCCCAGACAAGACAGCAGATGAAGTCGCGGCAATGGTCAGTGAGAACTTTAAGAACACAGGTATGGCACTCATCGAAACCGGCATTACCTGGTTTTGGCCTACGTGGCGCTTCAAGCGCATCCTAGTAGATAAAGACACCCAAACACTGCGTACGCACAAAGCTAACGGTAAAGGTGTTCTTCTATGCTGTGTGCATGCCTTAAATCTAGAGATCACTGCGCGAGCAATGGCTGTATTAGGTATTTCTGGTTTAGGTGTTTATCGCCCGCACAACAATCCGGCTTATGAATTCATTCAATACCGTGGTCGTACTCAGAACGGCAACCGCCTGATTCACCGTAAAGACGTGAAGCGTATGATTCGAATCCTGCGCCAAGGTGAGATCCTTTTCTACCTACCGGATCATGATTACGGTCGTAACAAGTCTGTGTTTGTGCCTTTCTTCGCAGTAGAAGATGCATGTACTACAACAGGCACTAGTATTCTGGCTTATACGAGCCGATGCGCACTTGTTCCGGGTTCTGGTTTTAGAAATGCCGATGGCAAGTATGAGATCATGGCCGATGAATCGATCGAAGATGACTATCCACAGAAAGATGAGAAAGCGGCTGCCGCCTACATGAACCGCTACCTTGAGAAGATTATCTTAAGAGCACCAGAACAGTGGATGTGGCTGCACAAGCGCTTTAAGACCATGGAAGACCCAGAAGTGGAGCGCGGCATTCGTTATAAATAATGAATACTGAACCAAAAGAAAAGGGGCTGATGAATCATCAGCCCCTTGTGCATTCTATAGTCTAATTACGAGTAGTATTAGATGCCGTATTGAGCGCGGTACGCTTTTACTGACTCTAGATGTGCTGCGTCTGTGCCTTTCTCTTCAAGGAAAGTCACCAAGTCAGTCAGGCTAACGATTGAGATAATCGCACAACCGAAGTCACGCTCAACTTCTTGAATCGCAGACAGTTCGCCTTTGCCCTTCTCTTGACGGTCGATAGCAACAAGCACGCCCGCTAAATCAGCGCCATTTGCTTGGATGATTTCCATCGACTCACGAATCGCAGTACCTGCAGTGATCACGTCGTCCACTAACATGATGCGACCTTCAAGCGCGCTACCGACAAGGTTGCCACCTTCACCGTGGTTTTTCGCTTCTTTACGGTTGAAGCAGTAAGGCGTGTCTACATCGTGGTGATCCGCTAGTGCAACCGCTGTCGTCGTTGCAATTGGGATACCTTTGTATGCAGGACCAAATAGTACATCAAACTCAATGCCAGAATCAGCCAATGCTGCTGCGTAGAAGCGACCTAAGCGCGCTAGGTCACGACCTGTATTAAACAATCCAGCATTGAAGAAGTAAGGGCTCTTGCGGCCAGACTTTAAAGTAAACTCACCAAACTTAAGTACTTCTTTCTCTAGTGCAAATTCAATAAATTCACGTTGATATGCTTTCATGCTCATCCTCTAAATTAATTTACTTTCCAGTTCCTAACTTCCAATCGCTCAGGAAGCTAACAATGATGTATTTTCTAAATAGATAGCTCTACAACAAGGCAGCAAGGTTTTTCAGCCCTATGAGCATAGGGGACCTATGTGATTAGGGTGAAAAATTGCAGCTAACGCTGGTGTAGAGTTATATATGACGAAAATAAAAAAATAGCCCCTTAAAAAAGGAGCTATTAAAAATGACTAGTCGGCCAACGCAGCTTTCTGCGCTTCGACGATATCGGCAATGCCCTTATTAGCCAGGGCTAAAAGCTGCATCAGCTCTTCGTGGCTGAATGGTTCGCCTTCTGCTGTGCCTTGAATCTCAATCATCTTACCGTCTTCCGTCATTACAACGTTCATGTCGGTATCGGCTGCTGAGTCTTCAACGTACTCAAGGTCACACAGTGCTTGTGCACCAACGATGCCCACTGAAACTGCCGCTACGTGGCCTTTCATTGGGTTCTTTTTCAGTTTGCCGCTTACTAGTAGGCTGTTGATAGCATCAGCCATTGCAACGCTTGCACCTGAGATAGAAGCAGTACGAGTACCGCCGTCTGCTTGGATAACATCACAATCGACAGTGATCATAATTTCACCCATTACTTTCAGGTCAACAACAGCACGTAGGCTACGAGCGATCAGACGTTGGATTTCCATCGTACGACCACCTTGCTTGCCGCTCGCCGCTTCACGACGGTTACGAGTGTGCGTTGCACGTGGCAGCATGCCGTATTCAGCCGTTACCCAACCCTTTCCTTGGCCTTTTAACCAACGCGGTACGTTTTCTTCTACCGTCGCATTACATAGAACTTTAGTGTTGCCGAACTCAACTAATACAGAACCTTCAGCATAAGCTGTGTAGTTACGAGTAATTTTAATTGGACGAATTTGATCTACAGCGCGGTCATTTGGACGCATTGGTATCTACCTTATTAACAGTCTGAAGTGATTTACTATCGAAAGAGTGCATCACCTAAGAAAGGGGTGAGACAGTTTTGATTGGGGCAAGATTATATAGCAGTTTATCGTGCAAATCTATTTACCGTTCAAAGCTATTTATCACGAAAGGCTATTTACAGTGAAAAGCGACAGGCTTCGAGAGCACACCATATCGTGATACTATGCGTGCGCGTTATTTTCAGAATGATAAAAGACAGGAAAATTCGATGATTTATAGTATGACCGCGTACGCACGCAAAGAAGTAAAAGGCGATTGGGGCAGCGCAGTATGGGAAATCCGTAGTGTAAACCAACGCTACCTAGAAACTTACTTCCGTATGCCTGAACAGTTCCGTGGTTTAGAGCCAATCTTGCGTGAGCGTTTCCGTAAGCGTCTTGCACGCGGTAAGGTTGAATGTAACCTACGCTTTGAAGCAAACCCTGCTGCAAAGGGCGAACTAAGCATTAACGAAGGTTTGGCTCAGCAAGTAATCAATGCTGCGAACCAAGTAATGACGATGACAGGTGAAGACAGCCGTTTGAACCCATTCCAAGTCATGAATTGGCCTGGTGTGATGGAAACGCCAGAGCAAGACATGGATGCCATCAACAAAGACCTACTTGAAGCATTCAACGATGCTATCGCAGAGTTCATTGATGCTCGTGCTCGTGAAGGTGAGAACATGAAGGCGCTAATCGTACAGCGCTTAGATGCAATCACTGAAGAAGTAGTGAAAGTTCGTGCACGCATGCCTGAGATCCTAGAGTGGCAACGTGAGCGTCTTCTTACCAAATTTGAAGATGCGAAAATCGAACTTGAAGGTTCTCGTGTTGAGCAAGAGCTTATCCTGCTAGCGCAGAAGTCAGACGTAGCAGAAGAGCTAGACCGTCTAGATTCTCATGTGAAAGAAGCGAATGCAGTACTGAAGAAAGGCGGCGCTTGTGGCCGTAAGCTAGACTTCATGATGCAAGAGTTCAACCGTGAGTCAAACACGCTAGCGTCTAAGTCTATCAGCACAGACATCACAGCATCAGGCGTAGAGCTTAAGGTTCTTATCGAACAGATGCGTGAGCAAATTCAGAATATTGAATAACAGTTTGTCAGTAACACGCTGAATAGCCATTAACTGAATCAGTGTTGATTAACTAACAGTGTTGATTAGATCAAGATAAGCTCCTAGTTTTAGGGGCTTTTTTTGTGGATACAATAATGCCAATCACCGTAAGTAAATGAGCAAAAATCGGAGATCAGAGAGTTGAACCGGAAAAGTAACTTAGAACGAAGTATAGATTGTGGATTGCGATAAGGGGGTAACGAAGTAGTGGGTATAACGAAATAATGGGATAACGAGAGTAAAAAGGTATTAAGGGTATTTCAGAGGGAAATAAAAATTTCTAAACAGGAGATAAGAAGTTAAAGCAGAAGAGGTATAGAAAGTGAAGATTAAGCTGGGAAAGTGACGCAAGTTGCTAATGCAACCTGCGTCGACTTAAAATCTTATAGAGCTACAACGTTTGCAGCTTGAAGACCTTTTTGGCCTTGCTCTACTTCGAAAGACACTTGTTGGCCTTCTTTAAGAGTCTTGAAACCTTCAGAAGCGATTGCACGGAAGTGTACGAATACGTCAGCGCCGCCGTTGTCTTGAGTTAGGAAACCGAAACCTTTCTCTTCGTTAAACCATTTTACTACGCCGTTTGTTTTGTTAGACATGATGTGTCCCTTATATAAAAATAAAAAATTAATCGCCAAAAGTGCGATGCGCTGAAAGCTTGAATTATTTAATGTATCTATGAAGCCAAGGGAAACACTGAGAATAACAATGAAGCAATACTAAGGGTTTTACTTTACAACTGATGTTTCATTTAATAACTCTGAAAACAGAGCGAGGCCATTCTTGGTGATCTGGGTCGGGTTGTAAAGCTTTATTTGAAAATAATTGATGTTTTTTTGTTCGGTTGGCTTGAATTCAAGCCCAGCTAGGTCGCCGGGCTTGATTTGTAAGACTTTGATCTCAAAAATTTTACTCGTCCGGCTGCTTAGTTCTGAGATCGACATATGGCCAGTAATGATGTCCAACACGAATTAATAGCGTTGCTGCGGCCAAAATAAATGCCGCTAAAGATAACCAAACGATCAATACCGCATCGAGTTCTTTCATGCCTAATGTTATGTAACGAGCAATCGCCATCATCGCGATATAGATTGGGTATCGCACTGGAATCTTACCGTTCATCACAAACTGCTGAACCATCGCCAACACTTCTAAATAGATAAACATCAGCAGAATGTCGGTCAATTGCACTCGGCGTTCAGCGAAGACATGCATGAACTCTTCGACCATCGCAAACAAGGTCGCCAGCGTGATCGCCACCAGCAATACCGCTTCCATAATGTGGAATACTTTTAAAAACGGCTTACTAAAAGATCTAGGTAAGTTAGAAGGCATAGTCACTCTTCAAGAAATAATTAATCCAGTCTCTACAATAGCATGCATCAATATAAGTCGCGTACTCTAGAGAGACGACAGATACAAAAATGGCCCCGCATTCACTGCAGAGCCATCTGTTTGTCTTTTACTTAGCGACTTCTTAGTGGCTAATTAACCTTAAAGCAGAATCAGGTAAGTTAAGAACACCACACACAGTCCGTAGATAAGCGGGTGTACTTCTTTACGCTTACCTGCCACAACCATTGTGAATGCGTAGCTGATAAAGCCCATCGCCATACCGTTCGCTGGAGAGAAGCTTAGTACTGTGAACATGATGGTAAAGAAGGCTGCAATGCGCGACTCTTTCTTTTCCCAGTTGATCAGACCAAGACGACCGACCATGTAGATGCCAACCACTACCATCGCAGGCGCAACCATAGCTGCTGAGAAGATAGAGAAGATTGGGTATAGGAATAGCGAGATTAGGAACAGACCAGCCACCATGACTGCTGCCAAGCCCGTTTTCGCACCTTGAGAAGAAGCGATGCCAGACTCAGAGAATGCGGTAATTGATGTGGTACCAAGAATAGAGCCAATCACAGTACCGCCCGCATCTGCTACTAGAGCCGATTTCGCGTTTGGCACCTTACCGTCTTTATCGATGATGCCCGCATCACGGCCAACGCCGACAATGGTGCTCAAGCCATCAAAGAAATCGACAATCAAGAATATAAGTACGATGAACAGTAGGTCGAACATTTTCTCTGGCGTGAAAGCAGAGAAATCAAAGATAGCGCCGAAGCTGCCTGCCATGCTTGGTGGCATAGCAATGAACTGCTCTGGGATTGGTGCATTTGAAGTGCCCATGAAGACGTCAGCAAGAATCGTCAATACGATAGCTGAAACAAACGAGATGAACGTTGCTAGCTTGATGTCACGAACCATACAACCCAATGCGATGAAGATGCTCACATAAGCGATGATCACTTTTGGATCGGAAATATCGCCTAAGCCAACCAGTACGAATGGGTTAGAAACGATAATGCCCGCATTCTTAAGACCTAAGAAAGCAATGAACAGTCCGAGAGACACGGTAATCGCCAACTTCAAATCTTCAGGAATCGATTCAATCATCGATTTACGAATATTGGTCAATGAGAACGCAAGGTACAAAATACCAGATAGGAAGATACCGAACAGCGCTTCATTCCAAAGCACGGCAACAGATCCACTTAACAGCAGACCTTTGAAAAAGCCGTTCATACTCATGCCCGGCGCTAGCATTACAGGGTAGTTGCCCCAAATGCCCATAATTAGGGTTGCGATTGCCGCAGACAGAGCCGTTGCAGTAAACACGGCACCTTTGTCCATGCCTGGAATATCACCCAAAATTGCTGGGTTAACCGCCAGAATGTAACTCATCGCCAAGAAAGTAATGAAACCCGCATACAGCTCAGTGCCAATCGTGGTTTTTCTTTCAGTGATTTTAAACATCGAATCAAGCGAGCCAGAGGTGTTCTGGGCTTTCAGGGTGGAATCGGTACTCACAACAAAACCTTTGCAATAAATTAAGAATTTGGTGATTCAAATGCTGTGAGAATAGAGAGGTCTCTACACTAAAAACTGTAGTCACCAAGGTAGGCTCGGTAGTAGAAACATCTAGTTTAGTAGGGTCTGTTGGCCCTTCGAGATGATTTTTGCAGCGAGTTGTTGGGGTTTTCTACAAGGCAGAGACTTTGATGTGTAGCTAGCCTACATAAGAAGTCGATAACGCAGTAGAAATCACCAACAAACGCTGCCCGAAGGGTTCGGCTAAAATCGTTTTATGCTTTGTTAAGGAGTCTTTACTTAGAATGCTAGGTTACAAACTCCTTGCCGCGCCTAAAACGATTTTTTCTCGAACAAAACTCCATCGCGAAAGGTCAACAGACCCTAGATATATACAGCATTTAATCGTTTGCGCGGATTGTAAGGATTGAGATTAAAACTTCAACAAATTTTGTCCAGATCACATAAAAAAGTACCGATGACGAGTCATTACATTTATACAAAGATCTTTGAGAAGATCATTTGCTGATAAATAACGATCAAGCCAGTTGTTCTCAATCATCTAAATATGCTACTCTTCGCCTCCATTTTTCTGACCTAATTTTCACCAGTTGCTTCTATTAGTTTTACTCGTTATCTCTTTATAGACGTAACCAACGGCACAATTAGTAGATGCGCCATCGGAACAAAAATTAGAGTCAGTGCTATCTTTTAAAGTGTAGGTTTATTGCCTTCACTCAATCCAACCAACAGTGGAAATATACAGATGGGCAAAGGTACTCTTTACATCGTATCTGCACCTAGTGGCGCAGGTAAGTCGAGCTTGATCTCAGCAATGCTAGAAACCAATCCAACCTACGCAATGAAGGTATCTGTTTCACACACCACTCGCGGTATGCGCCCTGGTGAAGAAAATGGTGTTCACTACCACTTCGTAGAGAAGCATCATTTTGAAGACCTTATTACTAAAGGTGAATTCCTAGAGTACGCTGAAGTGTTCGGCAACTACTACGGTACTTCACGCGTTTGGATTGAAGAAAACCTAAACCGCGGTATCGATGTATTCCTAGATATCGACTGGCAAGGTGCTCGTCAGATCCGTGAACAAATGCCTCAAGCGAAGAGTGTATTCATTCTTCCACCATCAAATGGTGAACTAGAGCGTCGTTTGAATGTTCGCGGTCAAGACAGCGACGAAGTTATTGCGAAACGCATGAGCGAAGCAAAATCAGAGATTTCTCACTATGCAGAATATGATTATGTGATCGTGAATGACGACTTTGATGCAGCCCTAATGGACTTCAGAGCTATCATTCGTGCGGAGCGCTTAAAAGAAGATAAGCAAGCAGCGAAATACAGCGGCATGCTTACTGCTTTATTAGCGGAATAATCTAGATCCCCTAGATTTTCTATTGAGATAAGTATACGGTGATCTAGAAAGTATCTAGTTAAACTTGTATACTTTCTCGTCATCAAAAATTTATTAGTTAATTACTATTTGGAGTCCTCATGGCACGCGTAACTGTTCAAGACGCTGTTGAAAAAGTTGGCAACCGTTTCGACCTAGTTCTTATTGCGGCTCGCCGCGCACGTCAAATGCAAACTGGCGGTAAAGATTCACTAGTGCCTGAAGAAAACGATAAGCCAACGGTTATCGCTCTTCGCGAAATCGAAGAAGGTCTTATCACTAAAGACGTACTAGATGCTCGTGAGCGTCAAGAGCAACAAGAGCAAGAAGCAGCTGAACTTGCAGCAGTAAGCAGCATCGCTCACACTCGTTAAGAACGTCATTCGAACTAATTAACCTTCCGGGCCTTTAATTTGTATCTATTCGATAGCCTCAAAGACGTTGCCCAAGAATACCTAACAGAGCCTCAAATTGAGGCTCTGCGTCAATCTTATGTGGTAGCGAGAGACGCCCATGAAGGGCAAACCCGCTCAAGCGGTGAACCATACATTATCCACCCTGTAGCTGTTTCAAGAATCCTGGCAGAAATGCGTCTGGATATCGAAACCCTGCAAGCTGCTCTGCTTCATGATGTCATCGAAGACTGTGATGTCACTAAAGAAGATCTAGAGGAAAAATTTGGCAATACCGTTGCTGAATTGGTTGATGGTGTATCTAAGCTGGATAAGCTTAAATTTCGTGATCGCAAAGAAGCGCAAGCAGAGAACTTCCGCAAGATGGTTCTCGCCATGGTGCAAGACATCCGCGTTATCTTGATCAAATTAGCTGACCGTACTCACAACATGCGCACGCTTGGGGCACTTCGTCCTGACAAAAAGCGTCGTATTGCTCGTGAAACCCTAGAGATTTATTCTCCACTAGCTCACCGTCTTGGTATTCATAACATCAAGACCGAACTAGAAGAGCTGGGCTTTGAAGCCCTCTATCCTAACCGTTATCGCGTACTTAAAAACGTAGTGAAAGCTGCGCGTGGTAACCGTAAGGAAATGATCCAACGTATCCATAGCGAAATTGAAGGCCGCCTTGAAGAGGTCGGTTTGCCTGCTCGCGTACTTGGTCGTGAAAAAAACCTGTTCTCCATCTACAACAAGATGAAAACTAAAGAGCAGCGCTTCCACACCATTATGGACATCTACGCTTTCCGCGTCGTGGTTGATACCCCAGATACTTGTTATCGCGTACTTGGTCAGGCTCACAGCCTGTACAAGCCTCGCCCTGGCCGCATGAAAGATTACATTGCGGTACCAAAAGCCAACGGCTACCAATCTCTGCACACGTCAATGATCGGCCCTCACGGGGTGCCAGTTGAGGTTCAGATCCGTACTGAAGATATGGATCAAATGGCAGACAAAGGTGTCGCAGCGCACTGGTCTTACAAAGGCAACGGCTCACGCAGCAGTAATGGCACAACCGCACAGGTTAAAGCACAACGTTGGATGCAGAGCTTACTTGAGCTACAACAAAGCGCAGGTAACTCATTCGAATTCATTGAAAACGTTAAGTCTGATCTGTTCCCAGATGAGATCTTCGTGTTCACGCCGAAGGGTCGCATTGTCGAACTTCCTGCAGGCGCAACAGCGGTCGATTTTGCTTACGCGGTGCATACCGATGTCGGCAACATGTGTGTAGGTGCTCGTGTAGACATGAACCCTTACCCACTCAGCAAATCGCTGAAGAACGGTCAAACTATTGAGATCATCAGTGCTCCGGGCGCACGTCCGAATGCAGCATGGCTCAACTACGTGGTGACATCACGTGCGCGTACTAAGATCCGTCAGGTTCTGAAG
Organism: Vibrio sp. 10N.247.311.47; assembly: GCF_041467535.1. Lineage (NCBI taxonomy): Bacteria > Pseudomonadati > Pseudomonadota > Gammaproteobacteria > Vibrionales > Vibrionaceae > Vibrio > Vibrio sp. 10N.247.311.47. The sequence goes on along the minus strand of NZ_JBFSUR010000022.1, from coordinate 31,387 downwards.
ACTATGCGCCGCGAAGAGTCGATTACCTTAGGTCGTCGTCTACTGAACCACGCACTTGGCGAACACTCGATTGGTGATATCGGCCAAGAGAACGTTGAACATGTATTGTCTGATCTTCGTCTCGACAGTATTGAAGACTTGCTAGCGTCAATTGGTCTTGGTGAGCTGATGAGTATCGTGATTGCTCGTCGCCTGCTAGGTGATGCTGACGAACTGACTGAAGTAGAAAACAACAGCGACACGCCTAGGAAGAAACTTCCAATCCGTGGTGCTGAAGGTCTACTGCTAACGTTCGCCAACTGTTGTCACCCGATTCCAGATGATCACATCATTGCCCATGTCTCTCCAGGTCGTGGCCTTGTGGTTCACCGTGAAACGTGTCCAAACGTTCGTGGTTACCAAAAAGAACCAGACAAGTACATGGCGGTTGAATGGTCTGACGATTACGACCAAGAGTTCACTGCTGAACTTCAGGTTGATCTGCAGAATCACCAAGGTGCACTGGCTGAGTTAACTAACGTTATCTCGAAAACAGGCTCGAACATTCACGGTATTTCAACTGAAGAACGTGATGGACGCCTGTACACAGTGACTATCTTGCTGACCACCAAAGATCGTGTTCATCTTGCAAGTATTATGAAAAAGCTACGTGTGATGCCACACGCGCTGAAAGTAAGACGTCGTAAGAACTAACGTTTAAACTTGATAATAGTTTTGCCAAGAATTTAAATCCCCTTAATGCTTTATCGCTTAAGGGGATTTTTATAACCGTAATCCTAGTATTTACCGCGCTCCCTCCCATTCCTGCCTGTACAAAAATCCAGTAAAATGCTTGAATAGATCATCTCTCTTACGTTTATGAGCCTTGTTATGTCACAGCTTTTATCTGCTATCCCTCTCAACTCTTTATCTGGAGTCGGCGCTAAAGTCGCAGAGAAACTAGAGAAGGTTGGGCTTAACAATGTACAAGACCTGCTATTTCACCTGCCTTTGCGCTATGAAGATCGAACGCGTATCTATCCAATCGTAAAACTGCATGCTGGTTTATGGGCAGCAGTGCAAGGCAAGGTAATGCACGTCGATACCATTTTCGGTAAACGTAAGATGCTCGCAGTAAAGATCAGTGATGGTAATGGCACTATTACACTGCGTTTTTTCAACTTCACTGCAGGCATGAAGAATAACTTTGCCGAAGGCAAACAAGTGCATGCTTATGGTGAGATCAAGCGCGGTAATATGGGGCTTGAGATCGTCCACCCTGACTACAAATTCTTTGCGCCGAGGCAACAGCCAGACGTTGAAGCCAATCTGACTCCGGTGTACCCAACCACCGAAGGGCTAAGACAAGTCACGCTGCGTAATCTTACCGATCAAGCCTTAGAGCTAATCGACAAGGCCGCAGTTAACGAGCTTCTCCCATCAGGTTTATACGACCACCAAATTACCCTCGCACAAGCACTGCATACCATTCACAGGCCGCCCCCGGGCATTGACCTAGAGCTGTTTGATGAAGGCAAGCACCCTGCGCAACTGCGCCTAATTATGGAAGAGTTACTGGCTCAAAACCTGTCTATGTTGTCTGTTCGTAGCAAAGGGCAGCAAGACAAGGCAATGCCTTTTCCTCCAGTAAACACCCTTAAAGATAAGCTACTGGCTCAGCTGCCGTTTTCACCAACCAATGCCCAAGCACGAGTGACCAAAGAGATCGAAGCTGACTTGGAAAAGCCGCATCCTATGATGCGTTTAGTGCAAGGTGATGTGGGCTCTGGTAAAACCTTAGTCGCTGCACTGGCGGCGGTTCGCGCATTGGAACACGGTCAACAAGTAGCACTTATGGCACCCACTGAACTACTCGCAGAACAACACGCGATTAACTTTGCCAACTGGTTTGAGGCAATGGGTATTCAAGTTGGATGGCTAGCAGGTAAGCTCAAAGGCAAAGCTCGTGAAACTGAACTAACACGTATTGCCAGTGGCGAAGCGCAAATGGTGGTCGGTACTCATGCCTTGTTCCAAGAGCATGTCGAGTTCAAAAACCTTGGTTTAGTGATCATTGATGAGCAACACCGATTTGGTGTCCACCAGCGATTAGAGCTACGTGAGAAAGGCGCAAAGCAAGGCTACTACCCCCATCAGTTGGTCATGACCGCTACCCCAATCCCACGAACGTTAGCAATGACGGCCTATGCCGACCTCGAAACTTCGATTATTGATGAACTGCCACCGGGACGAACCCCAATTCAAACCGTGGCAATTCCTGATACCAAGCGCGATGATATTGTTGAACGTGTGAAAAATGCGTGTCTCAATGAAGGCAAACAAGCCTACTGGGTATGTACGCTGATTGATGAATCGGAAGTACTGGAAGCTCAAGCTGCAGCTGATACAGCAGAAGAGCTACAACGCAAACTGCCTGACGTAAAAATTGGTTTAGTCCATGGCCGTATGAAACCCGCCGAGAAACAAGCGGTGATGCGAGAGTTCAAAGAGAACAAGCTGCATCTATTGGTTGCGACAACCGTGATTGAAGTGGGCGTGGATGTTCCGAATTCGAGCTTAATGATCATCGAGAACCCAGAACGTCTTGGCCTAGCGCAACTGCACCAACTGCGTGGCCGTGTCGGCCGAGGTTCGGTCGCAAGTCATTGTGTATTGTTGTATCACTCTCCGCTGTCTAAAACCGCTCAGAAACGCCTAGGTGTGCTACGTGAAAGTAACGATGGCTTTGTGATTGCACAGCGCGACTTAGAAATCCGTGGCCCCGGTGAATTGCTCGGTACCAAACAAACTGGCTTGGCTGATTTCAAGATCGCCGATCTAATTCGTGACCAACGTTTGATACCTGAAGTGCAGCGTATTGCGCGTCATATTCACGATAGCTACCCAGACAATGCTAAGGCGATCATCAACCGTTGGTTGGGTGAACGCGATGTTTACTCTAAGGCGTAGTTAACACTAAGGCATAGTTAACACTGAGACCGTATTCAAACGTAAAAAAGGCTTCCTCAAGGAAGCCTTTTTAGTGTGCGTTACTTTCATCAAGCAAGAGCGAGATTCCCTATTCGCTCGTTCCTCACGATAGGGAATGACGATCAAAGTAAACTTTCATCATCAAAGTCCATGGTTAGCAATTCGTCATCCTCGGAGAGGGAAGAATGACCGAGTCGGGGATCTCTTAACCGTTCCTCGAACCGAACTTATCGTCATCAAACGGACCGATGATAACTAGGGCTTAACCGGGAAACTGATCTGCGCTTTTAAGCCACCTTCACTGCGGTTATTGACCACAACAGCACCTTGATGCTGGCTAACGATACGTTTCACAATTGCTAAGCCCAAGCCCGTTCCTTCGCTACCACGAGCCGTGTCACCACGCGTGAAAGGTTCAAACAGCTTTCCGATCTGGTCTTGTGGAATACCCGGCCCGTTATCTTCTACCGTCACCCAAGCAAGCTTGTTATCCGCCGTCATACCAGTTGATACCTTGACCCAACCATTACCGTAACGCAGCGCATTCACCACCAAGTTGCTCACAGCACGCTTCATCGCGATCGGATTACCTAGCGCTGGCTTCATCGATTCTGGAATATCGGTTTCAATCTGAACCTCGTAGCCACCCTCAGAGCTCGATACCTCACGAGCAATATCATCGACAAACACCGCTTGGAATGAATCTCGGTCGACAGGCTTTAGGTAATCCATGAACTGGCTGATGATTTCATTACACTCTTCGGTATCACTGATAATCCCCTCAGCTAAGTAGGCATCCTCTGGTGACATCATCTCAGTCGCTAAGCGAATACGCGTTAACGGAGTACGTAAATCATGGCTGATACCCGCCATCAACAAGGCGCGGTCTTCTTCTAGCTCTTGGATGCCTTTCGACATCTGGTTAAAGGCTCGAGTTACCGAGCGAATCTCTTGTGCGCCTTGAACTGGCAATGGCGGTGGAATATCACCTCGCCCGACACCTTGCGCCGCTTTCTCTAGCGCTATCAACGGACGGTTTTGCAATCGGATAAACAGCCAACCACCTGCGACAATCAACAGCGCCATGATCAGACTGTTACGAAACAGTGGTGCAAAATCCTCTTCTTGCAGCTCTGATAACGGAATACGAATTAAAGAGTTGGGTAACTGCGCAATGTCCATCCAAAGCACATAGCTCTCTTTACCCAAGATCAGCCGCACTTCAGTTTCAGAACCCAGCTCCTTGGTCATCTCCTCACTCATCAGGTCGATTGCGACCGCATGGTAATACTCACCCGCCGCTTCGCTGTCCTTGGCGTGAACGGTTACCCCGAGCTGTTCAAGCACACGCTGACGCAATGGCGCATCGATCTCGATATCACTGCCTTGGTCCAATACCAGGTTTAGCTCGTGAGCCAAAATCTTATTAAACTGCTGCAAACTTGGCATCAACGCATAGTTAAACACCGCGTAATAAGAAAAAATTTGGCTAGCGACCAATAGCGTTAAGAAAAGCACTATCGACTGAGTAAAGGAGCTACGTATACGCATGGGGTACCCGAGATGTAGAAAGATAAAGAAAGTGTTATATGACTATAACTCTAAACCATTGTGCTGAATAGAAAACGGGCCATCGCATATTAATGAGATGACCCGTAAGATTCACAGAATCGATAAAGCTACTGTAGAGCTTATTAAGCTGAATTACACAGCTTTGCCATCTGGAACGAATACATAACCCAAGCCCCACACCGTTTGGATGTAGCGAGGTTTGCTTGGATCTTCTTCAACTAGACGACGCAGACGTGAAATCTGAACATCGATAGAACGTTCCATTGCTGAATACTCACGGCCACGAGCCATGTTCATCAGCTTATCGCGAGACATTGGCTCACGAGCATTCGTTACCAAGGACTTAAGAACCGCAAATTCACCCGAAGTAAGCGGCATTGGCTCTTCACCGCGGAACATTTCGCGAGTACCTAAGTTCAAGCGGAACTCACCAAACTCAACCACAGACTCTTCTGTGCTTGGTGCACCCGGTGCTTCAATGACTTGGCGACGCAGTACAGCTTTAATACGAGCAAGCAGTTCACGTGGATTAAATGGTTTTGGCAGGTAATCATCAGCACCCACTTCCAAGCCCACAATGCGATCCACTTCATCACCCTTTGCAGTAAGCATCAGGATTGGTAGCGAGTTGTTTGCGTTTCGTAGACGACGACAGATCGATAGACCATCTTCGCCCGGCAACATTAAATCCAATACCATCAAGTGAAAATTTTCACGGGTTAACAGGCGGTCCATCTGCTCACTGTTTGCCACGCTACGCACTTGAAAGCCCTGCTCTGACAGATAGCGCTCTAACAGTGCACGTAAACGAGCATCGTCATCGACCACTAAAATTTTGTAGTTTTCTTGCATGTAATGGTTCCACCTATTAAAGCTTAAACCTAAGGTTAAGCATTCTTGGTAAATTGTATATTGGTATAAGACATTAAAAATGTAACATTATTGGAGAAAAAGTCGCCTAAATAATTGTTAACGTATGTTGCCTTTCTATATATTCTATCTTAGATCATCATTTCATTAAGTCAGATTTATGAAAACCAAACTTATTACTCGAGAAGGTTATAACAAGCTCAAAGCAGAACATGACCACTTATGGCACGAGAAACGCCCTGAAATTACTAAGATAGTCACTTGGGCGGCAAGCCTTGGAGATCGCTCAGAAAACGCAGATTACACCTTCAATAAGCGTCTACTTCGTCAGATCGATCGCCGAGTGCGTTTTTTAAGAAAGTTCCTACCTGATGTCACGATCGTTGATTACTCGCCACAACAAGAAGGTAAGGTATTTTTCGGTGCTTGGGTCGAAATTGAGAATGATGATGGGGAAATTAAGAAGTTTCGAATTGTCGGCCCAGAAGAGATCTACGGCGATGCTAAAGGCTATATCTCTATCGACTCACCAATGGCTAGAGCTCTGCTCAAGAAAGAAGTAGATGACGAGTTTACGGTAAAAACACCGGAAGGCGACAAAGAGTGGTTCATTAACTCGATTCGCTACGCAGACAACGAATAACCAAACTTAATAAACACTTAGCGATAAACTGAGTGTTCAGCAAACCCAAACTCCAGATAAAAGAAAACCCCGCAAGGCTTTCGCCTAGCGGGGTTAAGTCTCTATCGCAGCAATCCGGCTACTGTTTATCTCTTCGAGATAAGGTGCTCCCTGCATCTTTCCTTGATAGTGGCTAAATCCTTTAACCAATTTCCTTTTTGTTCATCGCCATCCTAGCGGTGTCCATTCTAGCCTGTCATCCTGACTGGCGAATCTCATCCAGAGATTATCACTTCCTTGCTGACCACTCATCCTAAGTAATCAAATCTTCATCCTGAAGATACCTAGTCCATTAGGCTTTTTCCTGTTCCTGCCAACTCCCTGTCGACAAGTTAAATATTACGGCAAATGGCCGTGTTTCCTAGATAGTCTTAAAAAACATTTCAGGTGAGAAATACGCCCACAAACACACAATCAAATAAAATCAGCAACTTAGTGTAACATCAAGACGATTTCATCGGTCTAAAGCGACTTACTCTCACATCACTTGTAAGAGATCTCGCACAAAGCGGGTATCAGAAACGGAAATTCGACTTCTGACAGGATAATTACACAGCCAAAGCTAGAAAAAGCGTACGCTCACCCCCATGTATTTGTCATGATATTAAATAAGAGATTCATCGGATGAGCCAAGCTATCTGTCGACTGATCGCTGAAGAACTGAATGTCCGTTCTGAGCAAGTCACTGCCGCAGTAAACCTAATTGACGACGGTAATACCGTTCCCTTTATTGCCCGCTACCGTAAAGAAGTTACGGGTGGCTTAGACGATACCCAGCTACGTAACCTTGATAGTCGCCTTTCATACCTTCGTGAGCTTGATGATCGTCGCCAAACGATTCTTAAGTCGATTCAAGACCAAGGTAAACTCACGCCAGAACTCGAGCGTGATATCACTCAAGCCGACAGCAAGACTCGTCTAGAAGATTTATACCTACCTTACAAACCAAAGCGTCGCACTAAAGGCCAGATCGCGATTGAAGCGGGCTTAGAACCACTTGCCGACACACTGTGGAATGAACCGCAGCACGATCCAGAAACGGAAGCGGCGAACTTCATCAGCAACGATAAAGGCATTGCCGATACCAAAGCTGCTCTCGATGGTGCTCGTGCGATCATCATGGAACGCATTGCGGAAGACGCAAACCTACTAGAAAAGATTCGCCAACACCTAACACGCAACTCAGAGCTAGTCGCTCGTGTAGTGACAGGTAAAGAGCAAGAAGGCGAGAAGTTCAAAGACTACTTCGAGCACAACGAAACACTCAGCAAAGTGCCGTCTCACCGTGCACTTGCCATGCTGCGTGGCCGTAATGAAGGCTTCTTAACACTGGCAATGAACGCAGACCCAGAGCAAGAAGAAGGTGTACGTGGTTCATACTGCGAAAACATCATCTCTGATCACTACGGCATTACCCTAAGCAGCGCACCTGCGGATGCTTGGCGTAAGCAAGTGATTAGCTGGGCATGGCGCATCAAGGTTTCTATGCACATGGAAACTGAATTGATGGGCGCAATGAAAGAGCGTGCAGAGATCGAAGCGATTGAAGTATTCGCAACCAACCTAAAAGACCTACTCATGGCAGCGCCAGCTGGTCCTCGAGCAACCTTAGGCTTGGACCCAGGTTTACGTACCGGTTCGAAAATCGCTGTCGTGGATTCAACCGGTAAGGTTTTGGCAACAGAAACTATTTACCCTCACCCACCTCAAAAGCAATACGACAAATCGGCACACGTGGTTGAGCAGATGGTTCGTCAATTCAATGTTGATTTGATTGCGATTGGTAACGGTACGGCTTCACGCGAAACCGACAGCTTTGTGGCAGACGTAATTAAACGCGGCAACCTAAAAGCGCAAAAGATCATTGTTAGCGAAGCGGGCGCATCGGTGTATTCCGCGTCTGAACTAGCTGCAAAAGAGTTCCCGAACATGGATGTATCAATTCGTGGTGCGGTGTCTATTGCTCGTCGTCTGCAAGATCCACTGGCAGAGCTAGTGAAGATTGACCCTAAATCGATCGGTGTGGGCCAATACCAACACGATGTGAGCCAAACTATGCTCGCTAAGCGCCTAGATGCGATTGTCGAAGACTGTGTAAACGCCGTAGGCGTTGATGTGAATACAGCGTCTGCCGCGCTACTTACTCGCGTAGCCGGCCTTTCTAGCACCATCGCTCAGAACATCGTGGATTTCCGTGATGAGAATGGTCGCTTCGAAGCACGTACTACGCTAAAGAAAGTCGCTCGCTTAGGGCCAAAAGCCTTTGAACAGTGTGCTGGTTTCCTACGTATTATGGATGGTAAGAACCCGTTAGATGCATCATCGGTTCACCCAGAAGCTTACCCAGTAGTGAAAACCATTGCCGAGAAAAACCACAAAGACATCAAATCTCTGGTGGGTAACACAGACTTCTTACGTGGTTTGCACGCGGTTGATTACACCAATGAAAACTTTGGTGTTCCAACGGTCACCGACATCATCAAGGAGCTGGATAAGCCGGGACGCGACCCTCGCCCTGAGTTCAAGACTGCAACCTTCGCAGATGGCGTAAACAGCGTTTCAGACCTAGAACCAGGCATGATTCTAGAAGGTGTGGTATCGAACGTGGCTAACTTTGGTGCCTTCGTTGATATTGGTGTTCACCAAGATGGCTTAGTTCATATTTCAGCACTCACCGATCGCTTTGTCTCTGACCCACGTGAAGTGGTTAAAGCGGGCGACATCGTGAAAGTGAAGGTGATGGAAGTGGATGTTCAGCGTAAACGTATTGCACTGAGCATGCGTATGAAGGACGAGCCTGGACAAGGCAACCGTGCTCAACGTTCAAGTGCACCTCGTACACAAAACCGCTCGAATCAAAACTCGCAAGGTGGCCAACGCCGTCGTGAAGAGCCGCAACAAAACGCTGCAATGGGTGGAGCATTCGCTGCCGCTTTTGCTAAAGCGAAAAAGTAATCCATTAGCTCATCTAAAAAGCTGATGTGCTTAAAACAGAAAACCTGCATCCCTTAGGGTATGCAGGTTTTTTTATTATGTGTTCAAAAAAGACATCGAAGCTTGGTTGACTCGTAAACTTTTGATTTATAAGACCACCAACATCTCTGATGGAGCATGAGGCGCAACAGCATGACCATAATGATACTTTATGACCTTACGTCGTTTCTCCATCTGTCCTTCCTGAATCGCCGCATCTAAAACATGCTTTGGCAGGCGGAAACGCATGGTATAGCCTTTGCCTTGATCAGCACTGTATGTTTTCAGTGCCAATAAGCTGAACAGCCGATCAAAAGGGTCTTGTGGCTCTTCTTGGCTAACCGAATTGGCCTCTGACTCGTTCTCCATTTCATAACCTGGATGGTCTGAAGGATCCCAAGCCGACTGCTGCCTTCGTTTATCGTCTGATTTTACCTTACGCTCTGCATTGGTTCTCGCCAATGCTACTGCGGGAGCAATAGGTTCTCGGACTCTATTATCACGCGCAACTTGCTCTGTTTGCACATTAACGGACGGGGCGATTAGTGGCACACTCACTGCAGTTGCAGGTGACACAATCATCGCGAACTCTCCTCAAGAATCGCCCATCAATATTGCCATAGCACTGTTATACCGAGAACGCACAACAGGCATAGCCCAACTTACCGCAATCAGCTCTGGAGAGAGTTAGGTCTGAGTATCATGCAACACGTTGGTGTTATACCAATCGTAGTAAATAACTGATCATCCTAGCTTGTTAAAATGCTCGATAACGGCGTTAAATTTTTTGATTGTAGAATAACTACTTATCGAAACTACTTGTCAAAAAAAAGCTGCCTTGTTCTCAAGCCTTTTACCTACGCTATTTTTGAACACTTACTTACTGTGATTGGTATTAGCTTATATATCGACCAAGCCGGATATATATTTAGCAATTATTTTTGTGCGAAGCTGACAAGCTCACTGCAAAAGGCATCCGCTTCGGTCATAAACGGTGCATGCGAAGACTGGGTAAATATGTATTGCTCGGTATGAGGCAAGGCTGTGCCTAAGTCTTTCGCAACCTTGATTGGCACCAATCCATCTAATCGACCATACAAGCGTAGCATTGGTACTGAAATCTCAGGCAGTTGTTCACGCAGATCGACATCCGACAGCATCTTTAATCCTGCCAATAATGAGTCAGGGTTCGGCAACGGGCGAGACAGCACCGCTTGCTTGAGTTGTTTTACATCTTGCCTTGCTGAAGGGCTGCCCATGGCTTGCAATGCCATAAAGCGTTCGATGGTGGTTTGGAAATCTTCAACCAGTTGCTCGGTAAATGCGCTTAATACGTTGGGCTGAATGCCTCGCCATAACACGGGCTCTTTTGCAGCGGCGAATTTGGGAGAACTGGCGACAGTCACCAGCTTGCTCACGTAATCTGAGTGATGGAGAGCCATGTGCGTTGCGACCAAGCCTCCAAGTGACCAACCCACCCAAATCGCTTGCTTTGGTGCTTCGGCCAAAAGCTGCTGAGCAATCTCTTCAAGATCTTGAGCGTGGCAGTGCGCGCTGTGTCCATACCCTGGTAAATCGACAACATGCACTCGAAAATCAGCTTGTAATGCATTAACGGTTTGTTGCCATACCGCACCGTTCATTCCCCAGCCGTGAACCAGTACTAAATCAGGCCCTTGCCCAGAAACATGCCAATATAACGCGTCACTCATTCTCAATATTCCCTACTTTTTCCATCAGCGATAATCCGCGCTTTTCAGTATGGTGAGCAAAAGGAACACCATAACCCAAAGGCATCACGAGCTATGTTATCCGATTGGCTACAAAAACACACACCACGTCTGGTCACACCTCAATGCCACCTGTGCAAACTTGATAAACTGCCCAGTGATACACATCCTCGATGGTGCAATTCTTGTCTCAAACTCTTTCAGCCAGTACCACGCTGCCAACGATGTGGTTTAAAAACACTGCTCACAGTAGAGCAGTGCGGACAGTGCTTATCTCAACCTCCACCTTGGCATCGCCTCTACTGTGTCGGCGATTACACCTTCCCTACAGCAGGTTACATTCAGCAAATGAAGTACGCTGATAAGTTTTGGTTTGCACGTGATCTATCTAAGCTATTGGCATCACGTATCGAATATCCTGCTCCGCTGATCACCAGCGTGCCGCTGCATTGGCGTCGATATACTCATCGCGGCTTTAATCAAAGTAAGCTGCTAGCCGACTACACGGCTCAAGAGCTTGGCGTTGAAAGTGATGTGCTCTTTCGTCGAATTCGCTCAACGGCTTCCCAGCAGGGGCTGACTAAATCCGCACGATTACACAATCTAAAGAGCGCTTTTGCGCTGCGAAAACAAGACGTTCAAGGAACTATCCCCTCTCACGTCGCGATAATTGATGATGTTGTAACCACCGGCAGTACTGTGTATCAATTATGCCAATTACTACTTGAAGTGGACGTTAAAAGGATTGATATTTACTGCATCTGCCGCACTCCTGAGCCCTCTGGATAAAAGCTGTGAATCACTACTTGTACAGCAATCCAACAAAAAAGGGCTGAATTACAAATCTGACAGGAGTAGAATGGCGCTAATAACCTACAAATCTACTCAGGTATTCGTCGTGTCAAATATTACTATTACAGAAACAGCTCAAACTCATTTTGCCAATCTGCTGTCACAGCAGCCTGAAGGTACAAACATTCGTGTGTTCGTGGTAAACCCGGGTACACAAAACGCAGAGTGTGGTGTTTCTTACTGCCCAACAGATGCTATCGAAGCGTCTGACACAGAGCTTAAATTCGAAGCTTTCTCTGCATACGTAGATGAGCTAAGCCTACCGTTCCTAGATGAAGCTGAAATTGACTTCGTTACTGACAAAATGGGCTCTCAGCTAACGCTTAAAGCACCAAACGCTAAGATGCGTAAAGTCGCAGACGATGCACCACTTCTAGAACGTGTTGAATACGCAATTCAAACACAAGTTAACCCGCAACTTGCTGGTCACGGCGGTCACGTTAGCTTGGTAGAAATCACTGAAGACGGCGCAGCTATTGTAGCATTCGGTGGTGGTTGTAACGGTTGTTCTATGGTTGATGTAACGCTAAAAGAAGGCATCGAGAAAGAACTTCTTCAACAGTTTGAAGGTGAACTGACTGCTGTTCGTGATGCAACTGAGCACGATCGTGGTGAGCACTCTTACTACTAATCACTGATTTAGTGTTAGTTGTTATTTGAAAGGTTGATGCGCAAGCATCAACCTTTTTTGTTATGTGGATAAGCAAGTTAGGACTATCGCGTTCTCTCTATACTCTTTTGCTATACAACCATATTTTCACCTCGTTACCATCTTGAGTAAGGTATTCAAGTGATCGTAATCGATTCCTGCTTCAATAATTTTCGGATATGAAAACTCGGATCTAGGAACTCAAGGTCATTTCCCCTATATTAGAATGACTTTATAAGAAAGAATTCCAATGAGCTAAGGAGCGAGCGCAATGACGAAAAGGACCAAGCCAGAGATTTTGGCTAAACAAACTGTCGCTCAATCAAGACTATTCTCTATCGAGTCTCTCGACTTACGCTTTTCAAACGGCGAAGAGCGCACTTACGAACGCATGAAGCCCAGCGGGCGCAACGCAGTGATGATGGTTCCTATTACTGAGCAAGGCGATATTCTATTAGTACGTGAATATGCAGCGGGAACTGAACGCTACGAACTTGGCTTTCCAAAAGGGCTGATTGATCCAGGTGAGCAGCCAAACGAAGCCGCCGTTCGCGAACTCAAAGAAGAGATAGGCTTCGGTGCCAACAAGCTTACTCCGCTGAAGGAAGTGATCCTTGCACCCTCTTACTTCTCTAGCAAAATGACGCTGTTTATTGCAGAAGACCTCTACCCAGAAAAGCTAGAAGGTGATGAGCCAGAGCCTCTCGATATTGTGCGCTGGCCACTTGCTCAAGCCGAAGAACTGTTAACACATCTCGATTTCTGTGAGGCTCGGAGTATTACAGCCCTGCTTTTAAGCCTTCGTGTATTAAACAATAACTAGAACATTCAGGCTCGCTCTAAGAGTAAGAGAACATTTATGCCAATAACAAAAGATTTGTCTCACCTCCTACCCTCTGTCATTGAGATTGCTCGCTCTGCTGGTCAACTCATCTTAGAGATCTACGAGAAAAAGGATTACGAAGAGTTCATTAAGAGTGATGACACTCCAGTAACCAGTGCCGATCTTGCAGCACATAAGCTGATATTAAAAAAACTCAGTGAATTGACGCCTGATATTCCCGTATTATCCGAAGAAGACGCCGACATCAGCCTAGAGCAACGCTCTCAATGGGATCGCTACTGGTTAGTTGACCCACTGGACGGCACCCAGGAGTTCATCGCACGAAGTGGTGATTTCGCGACAATTATCGCCCTAATCGAGCATAACAAGCCAGTGATGGGCGTGGTATACGCACCCGTTTCAGGTGTGAGCTATTACGCTTACAGTGGCAAAGGCGCTTGGAAGATCCCAGACCTTAATGACAGCGTGAAAATCAAAACGCATCGTCACGAGCTGCCAAACCAGTCAATCGCCATGGCGATCAGCCGTCGCCAGGACATCAATCGCATCACTAGCCGTATGAGCTCAGCATGGAATTATGATTTGGTTCCTCTAGGCTCAGCAGCGCTTAAGGCCTGTTTAGTCGCAGAAGGCGCTGTGGATTGTTATCTGCGCCTTGGACCAACCGGAGAGTGGGATACCGCCGCAACGCAGTGCATTGTTGAAGAAGCTGGCGGACGTATCTTAAGTACTCAACTAGAACCGCTTTCGTACAATGAAAGAGAAACGCTAGAAAACCCGAACTTCATTGTACTCGGTGATGCAGATTTACCGTGGGTAGAAATTTTGCAAGGCAAAGACTAGGCGAGTTTGCTCCCTTTAACTGTCAGATATCCTCTAGATTCTCAGAACAAACAAAACGGGCACCTCAGTGAGGTGCCCGTTTTTTATATCTCGTAATTTAGTGACCCTTAGCCGTTTAGCTAAAAACGACCTTGATAAGTAAACTGGTACTTACCTTGGCTATCAGGATTACCCAACCATTTAAGCTGATTTTGCATCGTTGGCGGGAATTCAACACCCGGTTTAAACCACGCTGCAGATGTGTAGCGCTGGTTAGATGTTAGACTCGCTGAGAACTCACTGTCTACTTGAGTGCTCTTCTGAACGCCTTTGGCTGCAATTGTACTGTCTTCACAGGTTATGTCCGCAATCACAGGACCAAGGTCTAATGAACCAACAGGTGAATCGACTGCAGCACCAGACCAAGCCACAGTACCTTCACCAGACTGACACCAAGGTTGAGCATGAACCGCATGCTTGATCATCAGCTCAACCTTTCCACCAATTGAAACCGGGACTGGAATGGCTGGAGCATATTTCATCACGTTAGCAGCGGGCATTGATGCGACTAAGTTTTCCGCATACGCACCACTCATGCTGTACCCAACACGCCCTTTTCCTGACAAGTTCATGTCGCTATTACGACCAAAACGAACCGCTAATTCAGCTTTGGCTTGGAAGAGTTTAGAGAACTGAAAGTCCCACTGTACTGAACCGTAATTAACACGCTGCCAGGCGATATTATTGGCGCTGCCCTGCCAAACCGTTCCTTCAACACCTTCAATATTCAAGCCACGCACAGCCGGTGCATGTTTGAGTACAAAAGAGGCCGGTAGATGCAGCAACAGACTAACCGAGAAAAAGACAATAAAGATGCCGCCAAAAAGTAAACCTAACTTCAAAGATAAACCGCGTTTCACATTAACCTCGTTTAAACTGTAGTCGGTTGACCTCAATAACCCCTGGGTTATCGGAGCGATCAATGTCCATAAACTCAACCTCCACACCCTGTTTTTCTTTCAGGTATGTTAGCCAGTCAACGAACTTATTAAAAGGCACAGGTTTTACCCACACTTGCAACATTTCGCCACGTGGTTGCACGCGTATTAGCTCGATATTAAAGCGACGCATAGAAGCTGGCACAGATTGATTCAGAGGTTGACTGGCACTAATGCCGCCACTGCCTCGTAGTTCAACCACTTCATTGGCTTTATTGGTTACCCAAGCCAGTAGTTGCTTCTCGCTTTGAATGCGGGTCTGCGCAAGTTCAGCTCGCTGACTGAGTGGCTGGATTAGCCCCCAATAAACGACACCGACCACCAATAGAATTGAGCAACCAATCACTAGTCGTTGCTCTCTTTGACTTATTGAAGTCCACCA
This sequence comes from Vibrio sp. 10N.247.311.47, assembly GCF_041467535.1. Classification (NCBI taxonomy): domain Bacteria; kingdom Pseudomonadati; phylum Pseudomonadota; class Gammaproteobacteria; order Vibrionales; family Vibrionaceae; genus Vibrio; species Vibrio sp. 10N.247.311.47. The sequence goes on along the minus strand of NZ_JBFSUR010000022.1, from coordinate 16,043 downwards.
CGCTTGGAGTGGCTCAATCATATTTCTCATCACTGATCTCCTTACGCAGGTTATTGATGGGGTTTAAGAGTAAAGCTGCCAAATACGGCATCACCATTACGATTCAATGGCCCTTGCTCAACGGTAAACTTCTCTTCAAGTTTCACTCGCGCAGTCTCGAAATATTGGAAGTCAGTACTTTTCGCTTCCAATCTCACCTCTGAGCGGTTGCCGTCGTAGCGAATACTATTCACTTCGATGGCTTTCACTTGTCCTAAAGTTTCTGGCAGTAACGCTAGCCATCCAAGTAAGGAATCACCATCACCCGAGCCACCATACTTCTTAGCTTCATCGTTCATCTGGCGCTTAAGGTAGCTGACCGTCGGAATACGCTGTTTACCAGGCAGCACCGCTCTAAAGATACGTTCACTCTCCGTTCGGTACGCTTCGGCTTGTGCTTCGTACTGCTGAACCTTTAAGGCTTGCTGAGTGACGATCACCGCCACCAGCAAACAAGCTGCGATCGCTACTTTTTGCCATACACGCCAGTACTTACTGAATGAAGATTTGGTTTTAAAGGTGCCAGTCAGTAAGTTTACGCCACTTGTAATGGCTTGTTGGCTCAGTAAAGACATCACCAGTTCAGCAGGTTTAGCTTGCCACTCAATGCCACTTTGCAGTTGAACGTCATCACTTGGCAGTGCGGTGTAGCTAAAAATCGTTGGTGATTGCTCTTCGTCATCTAAGGCAACCCAATCGCTTTGTAAGAACATCGCTAGCCACGCCTCATTGATCGACACTGCTTGATAGTTGCTTTGACGCAATAACCAATGTTGGTCGATCTGCAGCGCACTGATGCCTTGATCTTCTAAAGGCAACGCTAAGGTATCAGGCAATACTTTACGAAAGATAATGTTCGCTTCGCGGAAAGTATCCAGCGCCTGCTTAAGCCAATCACGTTCCACACCACACACTGTCGCGTGCGTTGCGTCTTTCTCTAAAATAGTCAGGTGTAAGTCTTCGATATCTTGTGCGACTTCGTCTTCTAATAAAAACGGCAGCATAGAATCGAACTGGCGAGCAGCACCTTTCGGGATCTCAACACGCTTAATTAAGCATTCACTTCCCGGCAATAAAGCGATACAGCTGCGCTTTTCAGCGTAAGGCGTTAACTCGTCAAGCTGATCCCAGCTAGACAGTTCACCGCTTGCTATCACTTCTTGTTGGCTTGTCGACCAAACTAACCACTGCACAGGGCTTTGTGGTTCGCTACTCAGTCGAACGGTCAGAAACTCGCTCACTGATTCCTCCAAAACGACGGCGTACTACCGTCACTGTTTCTCGATTACTACTATAGAAAAGCGTCCGTATACGTACACGTGACTGCTCAACTAATACCTCTGCATCTAGCTCAAAATAGGCGCTATCTACAGTTAAATATGCTTTCGCTTTTTTGCTGACTTCGGCACTCACACCCACAATAGCAGGCTCAGCCATAAACGCATCCACCGTATCCCAACCATCGAATGGGCGTTTGTCTATCAGCTGTTTGGCATCCGATTCACTTAAGCCGGGGGCAAACATCGCTTCCAATAACGGCGCCTGCTTTTCCGTAAGAGTATTCACATTCAAACGGAAATCGTCGCTCGGCAGAGCACAAACAAAGGGGCGAACCTTATTCATCACCTCACCAGTGACTTGATAAACCGAGCGTAGCTCGGACTCATCGGCCATTAAGCCATTCGCTGCCAAATAAGATGGCTTCATCGCCTCATAAGTACTGTCTTCTACACCAGCTGAAGAGGTGGTTCGGGTATCACTATCAACAAATTCCCAGCTTGAATGTGCAATAACCTCGGCCTGATAAGGCTCAACATCTTGGTTTTCCAACAAGGTTTGCCAAACCGTAATTAAATAAGGTGTTTGGTTACTTGAAGTCGTCGCCACACCAGCCAACGCATTGAGATTAAAACATGCCTGAGCATCAACAATACGGCCTTTAACTTGACCATAATCCAACGGGTATACCTGTTCTTCTAACGCCCATGGTTGACTCAAGTTGACGGTATCACTGTCTTTGTAGCTTTGCCTAATGCCGTCTTGCACCAGCGCTTCGACACCAATGCTGTACCAGTAAGCCTGTTGGTAATTCAGTTGATTGCCCACGCGCTTAAATTGAGTAAACAGGCGTTCCGACATACTGCCTGCGATGGTTGCCATTATCGCCAGTAGCATCAGGATAATGATCAGCGCAACACCTCGCTGCTTGCGCCCCATGGCAGACCTTGTCAGTGCAAACTTATTAGTTCGATGAGTCATTATTCCCCTCATTACTACTTGAAGAGTCACTGTTTGAAGAATCATCGGCCTGATCTAGCGTGCCACCAGGGGTGAGATAAATACGCTCTATCTCACCATAATCTTTCAAGGTTAGCTTTAACCTTACCGCTTTCGGTAGCGATTTGTCGGCTTGCCACTCTTTCCCCCAGCGGCTTCCGTCATAAAACTCGAATTCCAAGCTTTCAACATCATCAAGCAAAGGCGTAATCACACCTTCTTGTCCTGCAGGAGTATCGGGGTAGCGCCACCACACACGCTCAAGCGTTTCTTCTTTAATGCGGTAACCCACTTTGGTGACTTCTCCGCGAGGAAACTGCTGCTGTGGGTTATGCCAGCCAAGGCGAGTAAACATGATGCCAACGCTGTCGGAATCCAGTAAATACTCTTTAATTAAGATCAGCTTAGATGATGCTTCTTCACCGTTGGTACGAAATTGTCGCACCGCCATCTGGCGAAAATCATTATCTAAAATGACTAAGCTACGTTGCAGTTGATTTAAACGAGCACTGCGCTCGATTGAAAGCTCGTTGCTGCGCTGAACCTGATTTACTACCTGATAAGCCGCCATGCTTAACGTGGCAAAGATAGCGATCGAGACCAAAACCTCAATTAAGGTAAAGCCTCTCCCTTTCGAAGATAGTCCTTGTTTACGAGGCACACGCTTATTGGCGGACATGCTCTTACTTAGCGACTTGCTCTGAGCTAACGACACGCTTTTACTTGACCACATAGCTGCGCACCGTGACCACTGGAGAAGCTTGTTTACTGGTTGCCACACTCACATCAAACGCCTTTAATAAATCATCGCTAGTATCGATTGGCGTGACCTTCCAAAACCACTCTCTCTCGGCCAACTCTTGTGTGCCCTGCGCTTTTTTTAGCTTCTCAGGATGCAGCATCACCAAAGCCATTTGATTATCAACGACCATAGCCGCGAAGGTTTTTTCTTCGAGATAACTGAGGGTATTGATGTGCTGAGTAACAGCACGAATCACACTGATCGCCGCAGTCGCAAAGATAGCGAGCGCAACCAATACCTCAAGCAGCGTCATTCCTCGAGAACCAAGGGTCATACCACGAGAACGATAAGGAGAACGGTTATTCCTCTTCATCTTCTTCTCCCGGTTCTAGCAGTCGAATCACACCATTGTCCAATACTCGAATACGCCAACCATCTTGTATGGTGTCTCCGGTATTTGGATAAAACGACAATACAAATGGCGTCATTTCAGCACTCGACAAGATGTAGATCTGTGGTGGTTTCGGCTTCTTTTCCTCTTCAAGATCAGCAAACATATCTTCATCAAACAAGCTTCCTGGGTTGAACAACCGATCATCGTCTTCCCATGCGCCACCACCTAAGGTCAGTGACAATGCGAGTTCTTCCGGTAGTTCAGTTAAAGAGGGGATTTTTTCAAAATCGACTTCTTGCCAGCCTTCAGACTTAAGCGCCATCAGTACATAGGTCGATTTCTTTTCATCAACTCGAACGCCAAAATCTAAGCCGCTCAAAATAGCCTCTTCATTGAGTAATTGAACTCGCTGATAAAAGCTTTGAGCGTATTTTTTAGCAACATCTTTGCTATTGGTAGGAATGGTCGCGATCACCGCAACCGCCGTTACTGACAGTAGTACCAACACCAAGAGAATCTCAATCAAGGTGAAACCTGGCTGTGTTTGCTTAGTTTTCACCTTTAGACTCCATCTGTTTACGTCCTACCATCAATAACGTATCAAGCATCAATAACGAATCAAACAATAAGCTGAAGCTTATTGGAAATCCTGCATGTTCCAGTTGCCGATATCCGCCGCAATACCTTCACCACCTTCTTGGCCATCAGCACCAAGAGTGAAAATATCAATAGTGCCGTTATCACCAGGGCTTAGGTATTGGTACTCGTTACCCCATGGGTCGTTTGGCAGACGCTTGATGTAGCCACCGTCGCGGTAGTTACGAGGCTCTGGGCTGCTTGGCTTAGAAACCAATGCATCAAGACCTTGATCCGTTGTTGGGTAAACGCTGTTATCCAGTTTGTACATATCTAGCGCGTTCTCTAACGCCACGATATCAGTGATGGCTTTTTGTTGGTCTGCCTTCTCTTTATTACCCAATAGGTTAGGTACAACAAAGCTCGCCAATACGCCAAGGATAACCACAACAACCATCACCTCGAGTAGAGTAAAGCCTGATTGTTTCTTCATTTTATTTTTCATTATTTTCTCCAAATTACAGACAGCGAGTTGAAGGTAATAATGTCCTTCTTCTCGTTAATCCAAAAACTAACGTCTTATAAGCGGTAGGTTAGCCGCTCATCAAATTATTCATTTCAAGCATCGGCATCAGAGTCGCCATCACAATGAACAGTACTAAGCCTGCCATCAAAGCGATAAGTGCTGGCGTAAAGATACCTAATGCGATATTCACGGTAGATTCAAAGCTTTGGTCTTGGTTGTCCGCCGCTCTTGTCAGCATCTGTTCCAACTGACCACTCTGCTCACCACTGGCGATCATATGCAGCATCATTGGAGGGAAGAGTTTGGTTTGATCGAGCGCTTTACGCAGGCTTGCCCCTTCTCTAACACTGTCTGACGCCTGCAGTACTTGTTGCTTCACATGGTGATTCGACATTACATCAACCGCAACCTTCATCCCCTCAAGGATAGGAATCGCACTCGAGGTACAGATAGAGAGTGTTCGTGCAAAACGAGAGGTATTAATTCCTTTCGCGATCTTGCCGATCAGTGGAATGCTTAATAGCTTGCGATCCCAACTCATGCGAACACCCGGCTTTTTCAGAGCGGTCTTAATCAACACAATCACACCGATGATCAACAACAGTAATTGGATGCCCCAATTCTGGATAAATTCACTCGATGCCAATAAAAATTGTGTCGATTGAGGAAGTTCTTGGCCCATTTGGATAATCGGTTCAACGATCTTAGGTACCACGGTTGCCAGCAGGAACGAAACAATCGTCACCGCAAACACCACCAGCACCACAGGGTAGATCATCGCTTGCAGCAACTTAGAGCGCATCTTCTGACGGTTTTCTGCGTAATCAGCCAGTCGCTCCAATACCGCATCTAAGTGACCCGATTTCTCACCAGCCGCGACCATGGCTCTAAACAGTTCATCAAAGATATGTGGGTAATCAGCCAAGCTATCGGCTAGCGAATAACCTTCCGTTACCTTCGAACGAACCGCCAGTAACATGGTTCGAATGCGTGGCTTTTCAGATTGCTCCGCCACGGCTTTCAAGCACTCTTCTAGCGGCATGCCTGATTGCACCAAGGTGGAAATTTGGCGAGTAATCAAAGCAAGGTCTGGCGTGCTGATACCACGCTTAAAGCTGGTCGAAGGCTGTGCACCTTTCGTCGTTTTAGCTTTAGCTTCGGTCATCTCAACCGGCATCAAGCCTTGTTCTTTTAAGCGCTGGCGAGCCTGACGAGCGTTATCCGCTTCAATCGAGCCCTTTTTGCTCTTACCCTTGGCATCCAGTGCTTTGTATTCAAATGCCGCCATACTAGACTTCCTTGGTCACGCGCATCACTTCTTCTAGGGACGTTACCCCTTTCAGAACTTTGCTCAAGCCATCATCTCGAATACTTGGTGTTGTGCCACGAATTGCTTTCTCAATTGCCTGTTCGCCAGCTTCACTGTGAATCAGCTCTTGTACCGAATCGTCAATCATCAATAGCTCATGAATACCAGTACGGCCTCGATAGCCTTTGTGACTGCAGCTTTCACACCCTTTGGCATGGTAAAGCGTTAGGCTGTCTTTCTTCTTCAACCCAAACAGTTTTTTCTGTTCTTTATCCGCTTCGTAAGGTTCTTTACAGTCGTTACACAGGGTGCGAACCAAGCGCTGAGCCAAAACACCCAGCAGCGAAGAAGAGATCAAGAAGGGTTCGATGCCCATATCACGCAGACGCGTAATTGCACCGATTGCCGTATTGGTGTGAAGGGTCGACATCACTAAGTGACCGGTCAAAGAGGCTTGAACAGCGATCTCTGCGGTTTCCAAATCACGGATCTCACCAATCATGACCACATCAGGATCTTGACGAAGAATGGCACGTAAACCACGCGCAAAGGTCATATCAACCTTAGGGTTCACTTGTGTTTGACCAATGCCATCAATATCAAATTCAATTGGGTCTTCAACGGTAAGGATGTTGCGTTCGTTGCTGTTAAGCTCTTGCAGGCCAGCGTACAAGGTCGTTGATTTACCTGAGCCTGTCGGGCCAGTCACCAAGATAATGCCATGTGGGCGCTGAATCAGCTTACGGAAGTTTTCATGGTTTTCTGCTGTCATACCTAAACTGTGCAAGTCTAGACGAGTGGCGTTTTTGTCCAACAGACGCATTACCACACGCTCACCGTGCGAAGAAGGCATGGTTGAAACACGAACATCAACCGCTCGGCCACCAATACGCAAAGAAATACGACCATCTTGTGGCACGCGTTTTTCCGCAATATCCAATTTAGCCATAACCTTTACACGTGACACGAGCAGCGGAGCCAGTTTACGGCTTGGCGCTAGAACATCACGCAGCACACCATCAACTCGGAAACGGATACAAAGTGACTTTTCAAAGGTTTCGATGTGTATATCCGAAGCACCCTCTTTGATCGCCTCACCCAGCATCGCATTGATTAACTTGATGATTGGTGCATCATCTTCTGATTCAAGTAAGTCTTCGTCTTGAGGCAGTTCTTCCGCTAGTGAGAAGAAATCATCACTATCAGCACCAATGTCTTCCATGAGCTGACGAGCTTCCGACGAGTCACGCTGATAAGCATCGGTCAGTTTTTTATCAAACTCATCGAGAGTAATCGCTTGTGGCGTGAAACCATTTTTCACAACACGACTCACTTCAATGATCGCCGCCGATTTCAGTGGCTCAACATAATAAAGTATCGGTGCGCGCTCTGGATGTTGATACTCCAACACCATCTTATAGCGATTCGCAAAGCTAAACGGCAAGCGCTGATAAGTACGTGCCGCCCCTACCAATTCAGCCATTATTCTGTTTCCATCTGATCAATGAAGGCTTGAAGTTCAGCCGGGTAATTCATGCTTTCGCCAAATTTAGGCAATACTGGAATATTATCGTCATCCATCAGCTTCAGGCCCTGCTCTGACTTATACAACTGCTCAGCACGAATAAAGTTGTATTTACGCTGAGTAATACCATCGGCCGTCATACCATCACGAATAATGGTCGGCTTGATGAATACCATTAGGTTCTTTTTCTCAACCTGAGTACTGGTTGATTTGAACAGGTGTCCTAGAACAGGGATATCGCCCAAGAACGGCACCTTAGATTCACTTTCCAGCGCTCGCTCGTCAATCAAGCCACCCAGCACCAGCATTTGACCGTCTTGAACAATCACTGACGTATTTAGCTGACGCTTAGCAAAACGAACATCTACTGCCCCGTTTGCGCCTAATACGTTCGATACTTCTTGTTCTATTTGCAGCTGAACTGAGTCACCTTCATTGATTTGTGGCACGACTTTTAGCTTGATACCCACTTCTTTACGTTCAACCGTTTGGAATGGGTTATCGTTACTTGAGCCTGCGGTCGAGCCAGTTAAAACAGGCACCTCTTCGCCCACAATGAACGACGCTTCGCCGTTATCCATCACGGTGATACTTGGAGAAGATAGGATATTTGAATTTGAATCGGTCGCTACTGCACTGATCAAGGCAGTCCAGTCACCCATCACTACGCTCATTGCCGCGCCATTAACGCCAGAAAGAGCAGAAGCTAACGTTGAGTAGTCACCGGATTCTGTGGTCGTTTCATTACGCAAAAAGGCGCCATTATCATCATAGACTGCGGTGGTCGTTTCAGTGTCTTTCGCTTCTTCTAAACCAACCATTACGCCACCGATTGACGCACCTGTGTTGCCATACTGAATCACAGCACCAGTATCAAGGTTACCCCATTGCACACCAAGGTTAATGCCATCACCCTCTGCCATCTCGACAATTAGGGCTTCAATCAATACTTGAGCACGACGAATATCCAACTGTGCGATCACATCTTGAAGCGCATTCATGATGTCCGGTTGTGCGGTAATCACCAACGAGTTGGTATCACTGTGAGCGGAGATCATCACTTGGTTACGTTGCGATGAGCTGCCTTTGGTTGAAGATTGCTTTTCTGATTGCAGGTTGTCCGACACGCCTTTCAGCACATCGACTAAATCTTCTGCTTTGGCGTATTTAAGGTAAATTACTTGGTTGTTGCCCTTGGTTGCCATTTCCACATCAAGCTGTTCAATCAACCTTCTTAAACGGCTACGTACCTTAGGGTCACCTGAGATAAGAATCGCATTGGTACGTTCATCGGCAACTAATTTAGGTTGTAGAAATGCAGGTGTGTTTTTCGCATCAGTGGTTTTGCTTAACGCATCAACGATACGTACCATTTCTGCCGCAGAAGCATTCTTTAGCTCAACGACTTCAATCTCTTTATCACCCGCTTGGTCAACACGCTTGATGATTTCAGCTAAACGGTTTACTACCGCCGCTCGGCCTGTAATAAGGATGATGTTGGCTGGGTCGTAGTGCACAACGTTACCCGCGCCTGCATTGTCGTTTAGTTGACGAAGCAGAGGAGAAAGTTCACGTACCGAGACATTACGAACCGTCACAACACGTGTCACCACATTGTCGCCTTTGATCGTGTCACTGTCTCCAACGACTGGAATTGCCGATGTTTTCGAATCTTTGGCCTTGATGATCTTAAGAACACCTGAGTCCATTTCGACAACCGCGTAGCCATACACTTCCAATACGTTTAGGAAGAAGCTGTAATATTGCTCTTCATTGAGTACGTCGTAGCTGCGTACATCGATTTTTCCGCGCACCGAAGGGTCAACGATGATCGTCTTCTCTAGGTTACGACCAACAATATTAATAAACTCTTGAATATCAGTGCCTTTAAAGCTGGCACTAAAATCACTCGCGATGGCTGCGGGTGTGCAGATTAAGCTTCCTGCCAATAACCATGCACTTTTCTTAAACCAATGCTTCACGTACTTCTCCTACACTTTCGTCCTTCGTTAGACGCAAAGTTTTAAAATTCAATAAACACTTCATGTTGTTGACCATCTCTCTCGACGACGAGGTTTAGCTCTGTCAGCTCTGAGATAGAACGGAATATGTTGCCCATCGCTGCGGGGTCTGTCAGGTCTTGCCCATTTAACTGAGTAGCAATATCTCCGTTTTGGAGCCCAACAGAGTTAAAAAGTTCTGAATCTTTGCCAGGGCTCACACGATAACCAATCACTTTATCGTCACGCTTCACCTGAGACAGTCGAACATATTGGAAGATTTGTTGTGGATCTTGCATTATCTTCGCTTTAATTTCGTCTAGCTTCTCTTCTTCGGAAGCGGGGTTATTGCCACGAACAGAAGAAGTGGTACGAGGTGGCGCAGGTGCTGATACCGCTAAACGCTTGTACTCAATACCTTCAAGCATCAAGGTTTCGTCTCGTCCTGAGTTATCAATGATAACGCGGTCGATTAATACCGCTTTTAACTTGGCTCGAGTGCCTTCAATCTCTTCATTAATTCCGTAGGTCGCTTGCGTGCCGCGATTGGCGATCACCGCTAAGCTCAGTTTTGGATTCGAGCTCGCGACTGCACCCACTAAAACGAGGTTTAATCGCGTCTTAGGCGCATCTTGGATAACTTGCTGTTCAACCACAGCGGGCGTGCTTGGGTTGTAAGCACCAAACATGTTGCTCTGCTGCAAAGAAGAGATATCAAGGGTCGATTGAGGTGCTGAAGACGATGAAGCCGTTGCTGTCCAAGGCGCGATAGTTTGCTCAGCAGGTTCGATAAACCATGCAAGCTGCCCTAAGATCCATGCGGAAGCTGCAATCAATACACAACAGGTCGCTAAGCTTAGTTTCTGCTGAAGTACAAATCCATTCTCTAATAAGCGGCTCAACATAGGAGAATTCCCTACGCGATTTTTGAGCTCTAAAAAGTTCACTTTCCTAGTCCCTTTTCATGACGACAAACGCTGCAAATCATTAAACTTTCAGCTTTTTTATTCATTCGTTCGATACCAAGCTTATTTAAGCAATAAGATCCTGAACTATATCATAGCAAATCGATAAATCGGCATAACATGGCTATTTTGTATTATGACTTGAAAAAAATGCCAACCGCCTCCACTTTAAGCTTCTACTTAATGTGATAAGCATCATCAAAAACATGTTGCGCACTGTTCGTTACAGTTAAACCGCATTCATTTCTAACTGAAAAGGCACTGTCCTATATGAAAACGACTAATGAAGCTGTCAGACTCGATAAATGGTTGTGGGCAGCTCGTTTTTACAAAACCCGGTCTATTGCTCGCAACATGGTCGATGGTGGCAAAGTCCACTATAATGGTCAGCGCAGCAAGCCAAGTAAAATTGTCGAACTTGGGGCTGTGATTACACTGCGCCAAGGTAATGAAGAAAAGACGGTAACGATCGAGAAAATCTCAGCCCATCGTGGTGGAGCCCCGATCGCTCAAACCCTCTATGAAGAAACCACCGAAAGCTTGGCAAAAAGAGAAGAGTTTGCACAACAGCGCAAGCTAAATGCTCATAGCCCAGCACCAGAACGTCGCCCAGATAAAAAGCAACGTCGTGACATCATCAAGTTCAAGACTCAATAAGCTAGAAGGAATAGCCAAATGGCAGACCCAATGTCTACAAGTAATGTTTTAAATCGCTACCTATTTGAAGACCTATCAGTACGTGGTGAATTGGTACAGATGGACGAAGCGTACCAACAGATTATTTCTAGCAAGGAATACCCAGCTCCAGTACAAAAGCTGTTGGGTGAGCTACTGGTTTCAACGACGCTACTAACGGCGACCCTAAAGTTTGAAGGTTCTATCACGATGCAGCTGCAAGGTGACGGCCCAGTATCTCTAGCAGTTATCAATGGCGATCACGATCAGAAGATCCGTGGTGTTGCTCGCTTTGAAGGCGATATCGCAGACGACGCAGGTCTACACGCCCTAATGGGTAAAGGTCATCTAGTGATCACTATCGATCCTAAGAAAGGTGAGCGTTACCAAGGTATCGTTGGTCTTGAAGGTGACACGCTTGCACAAGTGCTTGAAGGCTACTTCGCTAACTCTGAACAGCTTAAGACTCGTCTATGGCTGCGCACTGGCGAGCATGAAGGCAAAGCACACGCTGCAGGTATGTTGCTACAAGTAATGCCTGACGGCACCGGTACTCCAGACGACTTCGAGCACCTAGAGCAACTAACAGACACCGTGAAAAACGAAGAGCTATTCACTCTAGAAGCGAACGAACTGCTTTACCGTTTGTACAACCAAGAGAAAGTACAGCTATTCACACCACAACCGGTTGAGTTCTTCTGTGGCTGTTCACGCGATCGAAGTGCAGCAGCAATCATTACTGTTGCTCAAGAAGAGATCTACGACATCCTAAGCACCGAAGGAAGCGTTGGTCTACACTGCGATTACTGTGGCACAAACTACTCGTTCGACAAGAATGATGTTGATGCACTGTACGCAGAAGCAGCAGATAAAGGCAGCAATACGGTTCATTAATTTACGGCGTACCAAAAACACGTAATTTACCCCAAAAAGGTCAGCCCTCAGCTGGCCTTTTTTGTGATCAAAATAGCGCAAACTCCGTAACATCTCGTAATAAAATCACCGCTTAATTTTAATCAATTAATAATGTTCTCGCCCCTAGCGCAAAGGTTTGCGTACAGGATAGACTAGTTGGGCCAATATGTGACGAGACGCTTAAAACCCCATGGCTAATATGGATATTTTTTGAGCTATATCCCTGTTTCCCCCGAGTCTCGTTGCTAGCATGGTGAGCAGATAACAATAAAAAATTAATACAAAATCCCTACAAAATATCCTACAAGGAGCACCTATGACCGTTATGGAACATACAAAGGCTGCACAAATTGATCTAACTAAGCACGGACTGACTGGCGTTACTGAAGTTCTTCGTAATCCTAGCTACGAGCAGTTATTCGTTGAAGAAACACTGCCAGGTTTGGAAGGCTACGAAAAAGGCGTAGTAACGGAACTAGGCTCTGTTGCGGTAGACACTGGTATCTTTACTGGCCGCTCACCAAAAGATAAGTACATTGTTAAAGATGACACGACCCGCGATACCATGTGGTGGTCAGATCAAGGCAAAAATGACAACAAACCGATTACAACTGAAGTATGGAATGAGCTGAAAGAGCTTGTGACAACTCAGCTATCTGGCAAGCGCCTGTTTGTCATCGACGGTTATTGTGGTGCTAACCCTGATACGCGCTTAAGCGTGCGTATTATCACTGAAGTAGCGTGGCAAGCGCACTTCGTTAAGAACATGTTCATTCGTCCAACTGACGAAGAGCTAGCAACGTTCGAACCTGATTTCGTGGTAATGAACGGTGCTAAAACAACTAACCCTAACTGGGAAAAGCAGGGTCTAAACTCTGAAAACTTCGTTGCTTTCAACCTAACAGAGCGCGTTCAAATCATCGGTGGTACTTGGTACGGCGGTGAGATGAAGAAAGGCATGTTCGCAATGATGAACTACCTGCTTCCTCTGCAAGGCATTGCTTCAATGCACTGTAGTGCAAACGTCGGCGAGAAAGGCGATGTAGCCATCTTCTTCGGTCTATCTGGTACAGGTAAAACTACGCTTTCAACCGATCCTAAGCGTGAGCTAATCGGTGATGATGAGCACGGTTGGGATGACGATGGTATCTTCAACTTCGAAGGTGGTTGTTACGCGAAGACGATTCGTCTATCTAAAGAAGCAGAACCTGAAATCTACAATGCAATCCGTCGTGATGCACTACTAGAAAACGTAACAGTTCGTGGTGATGGTTCTATCGATTTTGATGACGGTTCAAAAACTGAGAACACTCGTGTTTCTTACCCGATTCACCACATCGATAACATCGTTAAACCAGTATCAAAAGCCGGTCACGCTCAAAAGGTTATCTTCCTGACTGCTGATGCATTCGGTGTACTGCCACCCGTTTCTAAACTGACTCCAGAGCAAACGAAGTACCACTTCCTATCTGGCTTCACTGCAAAACTAGCGGGCACTGAGCGTGGTATTACTGAGCCAACGCCAACGTTCTCTGCTGCATTTGGTGCGGCATTCTTAACTCTCCACCCAACTCAGTACGCTGAAGTGCTTGTGAAGCGTATGGAAGCAGCTGGCGCTGAAGCTTACCTAGTGAACACAGGTTGGAACGGTACTGGTAAACGTATCTCTATCCAAGATACGCGAGGCATCATCGACGCTATCCTAGATGGCTCAATCGACAACGCTGAAACTAAGGTTATCCCTATGTTTAACCTAGAAGTGCCACTAGCGCTGCACGATGTTGACCCAGCGATCCTTGACCCACGCGATACGTACACTGACCCTCTACAATGGGAAAGCAAAGCGAAAGATCTAGCCGAGCGCTTCATCAACAACTTTGATAAGTACACAGACAACGCTGAAGGTAAGTCACTGGTTGCAGCTGGTCCTCAACTGGACTAATCCAACCATCTGCTCGGGCTTAGCCAAAAGCAAACGCCCAATTTAAAATGATATTTTTGTAGCAAGCCCCTCTTTTGAGGGGCTTTTTTGTTGATGCTTGACCCTTTTTGTTCCACTCTGTTTTAAGACTATTGAAATTTAAGGCTTTCAGGGAATGAAAAAGGTATTCATGGTGTTCGGCATTGTGTTGGCTATCGCCGTTGCAACTATCGCAGCGCTGCTATTAAGCCTGCAGACCCAATACCGTGCGGATGTTGCCAACTTTTTTATCAAACATACGATTGAACAACCTGTATTCATTGAAGATGTTGAGTATCAGGCGCCTTATCACATCACCTTAATGGGCATTACCCAAAGCCAACCAGAAAAGCAAACACCTCTGTATATCGACAAGATCGATCTTTGGTTCAGCCCCAGCTCGATGACAGAGGCCAAACTGGTCTTTGAATCTGTTTTGATCAGCGGCCTACAATTAGAGGCAGACGATCTAAAAACACTGACATCTTTATTTACCCAGCCACACATCAAGCTCCACCAGCTGGCCATCAACAATCTCGACTTTTCGACGCCAGAGTTTAATGCGCGAGGCATCGACCTACAGATCTCCGCCCCAACGTGGAACAACGATAACTCGCTGCTACCTTATGGAAAAACCCAACTCTCTGCCTCACAACTGTATTGGCAAGGTGAGGCATTCGATAATCTGTTGATTGACCTAGACTTAAAACCTAGCGACAGCACCCTTTATGGTGCTTCGTTTGACTGGCGTGGCGCCAAGATTTCTGGGCAAGCTGAACAATATCAACAAGATTGGTCGTTGGTGAATGTGACCGTCGATGGCTTACGACTCAATCAGAAACAGACCCAAAACCTACTAAGCAAAGAGTGGGATGTTGCAGGCATTAAGATTAATCACATCAATAGCTTAGATATTCTGCGTAGCGACGTAGAGTGGCAAGATGGCCACCTCGCTGCCTTTGATGCCTCATTAGAAAATATCCAACTGCCTTTTGAAATCTGGAAACAACAGAAAGCCATTTTTTCTCTACAGGCAGAAGGAGTGACCATTGATGATGACATGTTCATCGAGCCAAGCCTCAAGCTCAACCTAGAAGCAAACCGGATTCTGATTGAGGATTTCTATACTCAATTCCTGCAGGGCACTGTTCAGCTCAATGGCGAAGTAGCCCCTAGCAGCATTCAATTGGCGCAGCTCGACCTGCAAGGCATCAAGTGGATTACCGAAAACCAAGATAGCCCTCTACCGGCCGCTCGCCTATTGCCTTGGCTCACACAGCTCCAGAACGTCGAGATTAACCGACTTAATATAGAACGCAGCCAACTTATCCAACTAGCACAAACGCCTTACTGGCAGGTCTCTGGATTACATGTCGAGGGGCATCAAGTTCAACTGCTGCAAGATAGAAAACTGGGCTTGTGGCAAGGGAAGCTGATGGCGAGCGCCAATGATGCCAGCTACCAAAATATTCTCAGCGCACAGCCTGTGGTTGAGATGAATAGCGAACAAGGAAAATGGACGCTGACTCGTCTGTTTGCACCACTCAGGAATGGCTACATTGAAGCCAATGCAACGCTCGATTTTAACCAAATCAGCAAGCCATGGAGCTTAGATATTTCTGCCGATGGGTTACCCATTGCGCCTATGCTGCAGCGACTTGAATTACCACTCGATGCAACCGGCTATGGCGAGTTTGAATTTCAAGCCGCAGGTTTATATGGCGACTCACTGATGCTCGGTTACTCAACCACAGGGCAACTCACTGGCAGCGTTCGCCAGGGTGTGATGACCTTTAATGACAAGCTTTCTGAAACATCGACTGATAACGTGTTTGAAATTCCAGAGCTTAATGCGCATTTTGACCGTGGGCGCTTCACTCTCGAACCGATGCACATTATTGGTGCGTCAGCAGCAGAGCAAGGCGAACAAAGGGTTCAAACGCTCAATGGCGAGGCTTCTGGAGAACTCGACTTGCTTAAAGCCGAGCAACACACCCTCTCGATTACCCTATCGGACCCATGTCATCAAATCTCAGGAAAGCTCACCCAAGCTGAGTATTCGGAGATTAACGACTGCCAACAAAGAAGGTTCATCGCGGATTAGCGGGAACTAAAAACAAAAACGGTAGTAAGTGATATG
>NZ_JBFSUR010000021.1:0-98924 GCF_041467535.1 Vibrio sp. 10N.247.311.47 | reverse complement strand
GCTCACTATGGAGAAGCAATCAAACCAGCTCTTACTGTCATAAAGCCAAAAAACATACGCCTAATGAGTGACTTAGTCATTCGCCGAAACCAGTTGTTATCCATGCAAACCATGGAAAAGAACCGAATCCAGATACTTCCCGCCTCTCTCCATCCGACTATCAAACCAATGCTAACCACGATAAAAAATCAAATCACCAAGTTAGAAGAAAAGCTCGTTAAACTCATTGAAGATAGCCCTGAATATCAGGCTAAAAACACAATATTGCAGAGCGTCCCTGGAATAGGAAACATTGCCGCTGCATCAATAATTAGCAACGTACCAGAACTTGGCTACATCACAAATAAACAAGCGGCATCACTAATTGGTGTCGCTCCAATAACACGCGAAAGTGGGCGCTACAAAGGTAAGCGCGTGATCCAAGGCGGTCGAGCGCAAGTACGCACAGTGTTATATATGGCAATGATGTCAGCCATGCAATGTAACCCCGTATTCAAAGCAACTTATGCTCGACTTGTAGCTGCCGGAAAGCCTAAGAAAGTCGCAATAATCGCGTGTGTTCGAAAGATGGTTGTGACTCTTAACTCTATGCTGAGAGATGGCGCCATGTGGGATGAAAACACTGCCAAAAATTAATCATTGACGCCATAGTCGTTTGTTATGTGCTAGGTAATGCACATGTAGCTTTGGCAGAAGACCTTGAATATGGTTTCACTTTGATATCGCCAGTGCTTTTTAGTGTGTTAGGTTCTGACTTACTTCCCCAGCCACTCTTATATTTAGTTTGGCTAAACAACTTAAACGTATAACTAACTTCCATTATTGTGGCGTCTTTTAAAAATTTCACTTTTGAAATTTTTTGGTCTTCCACATGCAAAGCGTCTGGTCTATGTATGTCGTGCAAACGAGCTAATAGTTGCTTTTTGACCCTAGCGGAATCATTGGAAACACAGTCAATTGCGTCAGCATGGTGACGCTTAGCTAATACTTGAGCTTCAGCCTTTCTCTTTTCAGAAGCTAACTGTTGCTGCTTTAACTTTGCTTCCTTTTTAAGTTTTAACTCTGCCGCCGCTTCCATTTCAATTTGTTCAAGTTCAGCAGCCCTCTTTTTCGCCAGTTCATCTTGTTCAAACCTTTCTAGGTCTAACTCGACTTTAGCTTTTGCTGCTTCGAGGTTTCTTTGGTGCTTCAATTCAGCGTCAGCTTCTTTCTGTAGTTGAGTTCTAAAATCACATTGTAAGGGTTTGAACTCCATCCAACTTCCATAAGCATTTGTTTTTGTGAAAAACAAAGGGCCACTAGCTTGCATGATCATTCCAGTCAAGGCTATATCACCATTAGATGTTAACTCTTTAACTTTATTGGGAAATGCACTGTCAAGCTCAAAACATTTTTTTACTTGAGCTTCTTGAGAAGCAGTAAAACTCTTTGAATAATATAACTCACCCGCAATCGAGGTCATTGAAAATGCACTCAATAATAATACTGCTAAAGATCTCATCGTTTCCACTTTTGTAACTGAAGGACTAAATACCTGTATTATATAGAATGTCATACCAAAATTCTACTAACGTGGGGGAACTCAGGCACATAACGCCTTGCTAAGGTGCGGCTAACACCACTAAACTCAAGCAAAGCCACGTAATCCCTGAACTCAACCATACCAAAAATGCCAAAGGTTAGCCGTCACTCTTAAGCAACTTGTTAACTGGCGATACTCTCAATTGCATGAGCACTATTCAATGCCAAATCAAGGTAGCGCTCAGCTTCGTCTTGAGAAATAGCGAAATCTGGTAAATGACTTGCTCTATTGCGAAGTTGCCTCAAGCTGTTTATTACTTCAATACTATTCGGGCTGAAATTCCCAGTACTTGCAAGGTGATCGAGTATTAGTTTTGGGTTGGTACGCTTTACAGTAGTACCCGTGGTTAAGTCATTTTTTACCGCAGCTATTTCGATTAACGTCCAAGCCTCAACAATAGCTGCTCGTGGCGAAATTTCAGCTAAACGATAAAGCCTTTCTTTTTGGCTCAAATCTTCAGGAGTTGACTCACCGACAACCTCTTTAGATTGCTCTAGCTCAGATGCCTTTTGCTCAGCTTGTTGTAAATCGTGGCTAAAGCTAATTTCAGTTTCACCATGTTTTAAAGCTGTAAGACGAGCTAATAGCCCCCTTACTTCAGCACGAAATAGGTAACCTAGCCACACGACGGAAACTGGCCACGCCAATGCTTTTATAATTTCTACAATATGTTCCATATTTATCCTAGCCAGTTAACATTTTAATATTGTGCAAGCACGAATCCATCCGCTTAACATATCAAAAAGGTCACTCATAACCAACTGAATGCTATGCATTTAATATAAAAGTGGGTCTAAACAATAAGTGTGAAAACGTGCAAGCACATATTGCCGACTATGTAACGCTCGGCCTCATTCTTAACCACCCATAAATCTGCAGTATAATCAATAATTTAAAATAAGCCTCTCGTTAAATTCGTGCTCAATCAGAGTTAAAAACCACTCTTTTTTAAGGTTCATCGCGGCTTTCCGGGGAAAGCCGCGATGAACCAAAAAATACCCTAGTGCCTATCGACAACTTGCTTGGATGTACCTATTCCCATCAAAATCCGTCACTCAACACTCTGAGTCGGGGATCGTATGCCGACACCACCTACATGATTCGGTACTCCGAAAAACGCTGAAGAAGGCGACTAACTCTAATAAATTGCGCCACAAGCGAATTAGTTGTCATACTTTCAGGCACAGTTTTGCTACGCAACTTCTAAAGTCAGGCTCCGATATCAGAACGGTTCAAGAGCTACTGGGGCACAGTGATGTTAAGACAACTCAGATTTACACTCACGTTATTGGGCAACACTTTAGTGGCACGACTAGCCCGCTAGACCACCTATAACGAAACTCCCTCATCGATAGTTGAACCTTGGCTTGATGGCTTCTGTCTGACAAGGTTGTCTGCTATGGTGGCGGCAGAACTTCAGCAATTGTTTAGATAGTATTGAATATGAAAACACTAACCATACTTGATGGCGGCATGGGCCGAGAACTCAAAGAAATTGGCGCGCCATTTTCTCAACCGCTTTGGAGTGCTCAAGCGCTGATTGAAGCACCCGAATTTGTTAGCCAAGCGCATCAAAACTTTGTCGATGCAGGTGCTGAAATCCTAATCACCAATAGCTACGCGTGTGTGCCTTTTCACTTGGGTGCAGAGCTGTTCGAACAACGAGGTTTTGAACTAGCCGCACTGTCTGGTGAGCTGGCTAAAGCAGTTGCTAACAATGCTTCTCACACCGTAAAAGTGGCGGGCGCGATTCCACCGCCATTTGGCAGCTACCGACCAGACTTATTTAAGGTAGAAGAGGCGGCGCCAATCATTCAAACGCTTTACGATGCCCAGGATCCAAACATCGATCTTTGGATCGCGGAAACCATCTGTAGCCTGCAAGAATTCGAATCCATTCATGCGGTACTTAAGCAGTCAGATAAGCCGTGTTACTACGCATTCAGTTTAGAAGATACCAAGGGCGATTTTGCCAACATTCGTTCTGGCGAGAGCGTAACAGACGCCATCAAACTTGCCTGCCAATCAAACGCGACAGGCATTATGTTTAACTGTTCAGTGCCTGAAGTGATGGATCAAGCCATTATCGATGCCAAGAAAGTGATCGATGAGCTAGGCAGTGATTTAGAAGTTGGTGTCTATGCCAACAATTTTGCGCCTATCAGCAACGAACATGAAGCGAATGATATGTTTCAGGAGATGCGTGAGCTGGATGGCCAAGGTTACTTAACTTACGCTAAACGCTGGCATGCACTGGGCGCGAATATTATCGGTGGCTGTTGTGGCATCGGGCCAAAACACATTAAAGCCCTAGCCGATTGGAAACACTCAATACAGAGCTAATCCTGAGCTTCAACTAGAATAAAATAAATAGAGAACAGGTTGAGAAATCTGTTCTCTATTTGTATGTGACGTCTCTGAGTACACTTATACAAAACAACGATTTGGAGCAACAGATGAGCGACACGCAACGCAAAATAAAATGGGGCATCGCAGGGCTAGGCAATATCGCCAATCGATTCGCAACCGCAGTCACAGAGCACTCTCTGCATGGTGAGCTTGATGCGGTTGCCGCCAGAGATCACTCACGCGCAGCCACGTTCGCCAACAAGTTTGCTTGCGACAAGGCTTATGGTTCTTATGAAGAGATGGCGAATGACCCAAGTGTTGAAGCGGTTTACATCGCTACGGTTCACCCATACCACCAGCCACTCACTGAGTTGTTTCTAAAGAATAAAAAACATGTATTGGTCGAGAAGCCGGCTTTTACCAACCTTGCTGACTGGCTTGAGATGAAAGCCCTCGCGAAACAAAATGGCGTGATGCTGTTAGAAGCGATGAAAACTGTGGTGTTCCCCGCGTATCGTGAGCTCCAATCATTCTTGGTCGATAACCACATTCAAATAGATTCAATCGAAGCCAGCTTTGGTAACCATCATGACTATGAGCCCGATTTGTTTATCTTCAATCCGGATTTGTCAGGCGGAGCAACACTCGATGTTGGGGTCTATGGGCTTTGGTTCTTTTACGATCTGTGCCGAACGCTGGGTGTAAACCCTTCAAAACCTCAGGTAGAGATGTCGTGTCTTTATGAGGGAGCGAATGTTGATACCAATGCATGCTTTACATTCTCTGGTGATATGAACGGTAAGATATCGGCATCAACAGTGCAAAACCTTCCCCGAACAGCACACTTGAGTGGACCTGAAACCAAAATCGCCATTCACGAAAAATGGTGGAATCCGGCCTTTATTGAGATTGAACATCAAGGCAAAAAGTCGACCACAAAACCAGCGTGGAATATGGGCACTACCTAACTCACTACCTAACTACCAAAGACGTCGCGCTGTGCAGTATTATTGATGAGAACAACACCTTCACTTCGTGGTTAAGCTTTTTCACTCGCTTCCCGTTTGAGGACTTAACTTTACCTGCTGAGATACTAGAGACAATCGAACAAGGCTTAGCTTCAATAACAAACCAACCAGACTTTGAGTTAGCGATGAATGCACTGTTGTCGCTCCGGCATTGGTTGAATGACTCTGGGGTTGTGGTTGAGCTCAAGCAAGAGGCGTTCAACTTAGAGGTTTCTGAAAAGATACACGGCGCGCAAGTAAATGGTTTCGGTTGGTGCGAACTCGACAAGCTGTGGATTAGCCATTTGTAAGCGTATTTCGTAGCTGAATGTATTTCACAACCTAGCCCAACCAAGCTGCAACCAATCATTATGTTCAGTCACAGCGTAGGTCGAATAGGCTAAGGGTTAGCTCACTAGCGATAATTCAGACTCTTTATAGATACGGTTAGCCACTTTGTATGCAGCCGGAGACATCAGTGTCTCTTTGCATCTGCGCTTAAATTGCTCGACTTCAATCGTTTGTTCTTCCAGTAAATAGCACAGCTCACTCAAGTAGTTAGCTTCAAACACAGCTTGACCAAGTGGTGTGCATTCGTATCGGCTCGACTCTTGGTAGCCAATCGCGGTCAACACTGATTCTGGCAGTTCCCAGAACTTAGCAATGGTGTAAGTCAGGCGAATGGAGTAGCTGTTCATCAGGCGCTTCAATGCTAACGAGTTAGGTGGAACAGAAGGATCAACATGCTTGAAGGCTTCTACCATCATCTGGAAAATGATCATCTTGCCTAAGTTGCGAATTAACCCAACAAAATACGCCGCTGCTTGCTCTTCTTGAGATGAAGAGTCTTTCATCAACTCCTTAGAAAACGACGCGGTTTGAACACTGTGATTCCAAATTTTCTCACCGAAGTGACGCCAGTAAATATTGTTCCCCGGCGTGAAGTTCTTCATGTAGCTATTCACCACCCCTTCAACGAGCCCTTGAGAACCCATATTTAAGAATGCTGTTTTTAGGTCGGTAACCTGTTTTTCATTGCGTTTGTAAAAGGCGCTATTTGCCAGTTTAATCACATCGGCAGCCATACTCGGCTCGCGCTCAATCACTCTTAACAGAGTATCGACATCAAACTCATCGCTCTGTAATTCGCCCATTAACGTGGTCACAGAGGCTGGCATCACTGGAAGTTCATTAAGCAAGGCTTTTGGAGAGCGAATCAAGCGTTCGATTTGGCAAGCGACAAAATCACTAAATGGGTCTGACTCCGTTCGAAGGCGAGACTCTCCAAACAAATAATCAAGGAACTCACCATCGTGAAGGCTAAGCGTCTTATCGACGATTAATGATGATGGCTGAGCGGACGACGGCGGAACAAAGATTGAAGACTGAACAGAATCAGTAGCAACGGTTTGTTGTTGCTCTTGTTGGGCAGGCTCTGCAGAGGGTTTGTTTTTTGAATAAACAAAAGGTGAGAATAGTGCCTGCAATACCCTTTTAAACATCAATACGGCTCCTAGATGATTATCAAACAGTTCGGGATATATAACGGCGGTGATTATCGCACAGGCAACTCATAAACCATACAGTGATAAATGAATCATTAACCTTTCAGCTGTATAGGATCTGTTACCCAACAATTTGCTCAGCTCCTCGGTATTCACCAGGAACAAAAAGAGCGAGCAAATAAAGCTTGCTCACTCTTCCATCAATCTAAACCGTGAAGCTGACTAAAACTAGCGTTCTGCCACTTCCAACACGATCTTACCAACATGCTTTTTCTTTAAGAACTCATCTTGCGCTTTATGGATATCGGCTAGCGGATAAGACTCTGCAACGATGGCGCCAATCTGCTGTATCTCGATACGATTAACCAAGTTTTGGAATACTTGCGGTTCTAAAACCGTGCAACCAAAAAAGCTGAGGTCTTTGAGATACAAAGTTCGCACATCAAGCTCAACCATTGCACCACCAATCGCACCAGACACAGCATAACGGCCATGTGGTTTTAGGACTTCAAGAAACTCTGGCCACTTGTCACCAGCAACTAAATCAATCACCACATTCACGCTGCTTTCGCCTAGCGCTTTAACCAAATCTGCATCACGGGCAATCACTTCATCAGCGCCAAGTTCAAGTAACTGTTGGTTCTTGCTTGGGCTAGTGATGGCAATAACATACGCGCCGCGAGCTTTTGCTAGCTGAATAGCCGCAGAGCCCACACCGCCCGATGCACCTGAGATAAGCACGCGATCACCTTCAGCCACATTGGCACGAGTTAGCATGTTCTCTGCTGTTGAGTAAGAACATGGGAAAGACGCTAGCTCAACATCCGACATAGAACTGTTCACCGCGTAAGCATGCTTAGCTGCTACTTTGGTGTATTCAGCGAAACCACCATCGCATTCAGATCCGAAATACCATGGCTGTGGTAGATCTCGCCCGTACACTTCGGTTAAACAAGGTTCAATCAGAACACGCTCACCAATACGGTCAACTGAGACTTCATTGCCGACTTCCACGATAAAACCACACACGTCAGCACCTTGGATGCGAGGGAATTTCAACGCTTCACCCGACCAACTGGCATCGTCTGAATCATCACTTTTCGCATACCAACCGATTCGTGTGTTGATGTCGGTGTTGTTCACGCCTGCTGCCATGACTTTGATCAGCACTTCATTAGGTTCGATTTGAGGAACCGCGATATCTCCGCGGTAGCCAAGCATTTCTGCCCCGCCGTGCCCTAACATCTCTACGCCTTTCATTGTTTTCGGTAGTTCGAATTTCATCGTGTTTCCTCGAGTAATTTTGTCACCATATTCTGTGCTGATGCCACCGCTTCTTCGCCTAATACTGGCCACGCGCTTGATACGCCTTCATGAAGTAAAAACAGTGGTGTCGCGAGATCCTCTCGCAGGCTCTGCTTGCCTATTAGCAAACGGACTTGTTCTTTATGCTGTGTAACCGCTTGGCTGATAAGCTCATTATCGGGAAACGCGGCCATCGCATTCATCGACATGCACCCATGTGGCGCATACTCTTCTAACCATTGTTGGAGCTTGTTGAAGATATGAGTAACCGATGCGAGCCCCTTTTCAGGCGACGTTTCCAACAAGAAATCTAAGTAGCGTTGGTGTCGATATTCCAAGGCACCAACGATCATCGCTTCTTTTGAAGGGAAATGTTTATACAAGGTTCTTAGGCTTACATCGCACGCCGTTTTCAGCTGTGCAACGCTCGGCTCAGCAAAACCTTGCTGGCTAAATGCCACCTCTAAGCTTGCTGCAATCTGTTCTCTCAACATAGTGCTCTCTTAATACCCGACAAAGGGTAGAATGATTGTTCTACCTACAAGGTAGAACGATCACTCTACCCCTGTCAATATCCAAATTTACAAACCAAGAAATGATAAATTCCGCGCCAAACAGGACACGGAATTTATCAATACAGATGAGAGACTTAGCGTTTAAGCTGGAGTCGACTGCGTATCGTCACCAGAACAGATAACGCGCCACAAAGTACCAACACTACACCTAGATCTTGGAGCATTCCCGCTAAAGCAAGCCCTGAGCCGATCAAGGTGTAATACATCAAACCAAACAGTGCGCCTGCACTTCCTGCTTGAGATTGGTAACGTACCAACGCTCGGCTCAATACATTGGGAATCGCAATGCCAAACGCCATAACCACCAACATCATTGGAAGCAAAAACCAGATCGTGTGTTGTGAAAAATACACACCCACCGCACCTAATGTTTGAAGCCCTGCTGCGATACCAATCAGAGACATTGAAGACACTTGTCTCTTCAACAATGTCTTGTTCACCAAGCTTCCCAACAGAGTCCCGAACCCAAGCACAATGCCGCTGTAGCCAAACTGCTCAACGCTAAATCCAAGTTGAATGAAGGCAAATGAACCCAATTGATAATAGGAAAACAGTGCAATATTGAACGACGCGACCAGCAACGCAGACATCCATATATCGCTATCTTTGACCATGTGAATACTGAGTGACTTTAACTGCAATGGCTGCTTAGATTGTTGCGTTTCAGGCAATGACCATAGGCTATGTGCCAACAGCACTAACACCATAATAAACAGGGCAATAAACACATATTGATGCCCGCCCGCTTGGCTTAATTGACCGCCAAGAAGCAGCCCGATGATTGGGCTAATCGACAGCCCCATCCCCATGTAACCAAACACCTTGGCCAGTTCAGCGCCGCTAAAGGCATCTCGCAACATGGTTTGTGTCACAACCGAGCCAACCGCAAGCCCGAAAGCGCCCATGGCTCGGGCTATCATCAACCAAACAAAGCTATTGGTTTGCATAGCAATAAGTGCTGAACAGGCGAATAACCCCATGCCCAGTAACATGGTTGGTCGGCGCCCCCATTTGTCTGCCAATATGCCCCATACCACAACACCGAGCGCAAACGCTGAGAAGTAGATCGAGAGGGTTTGCGCCGCTTGTGCGTAACTCACATCAAAGGATTTCGATATTGAATCCAGAGTCGGGCTATAGATGGTTTCTGCGATTTG
Source organism: Vibrio sp. 10N.247.311.47 (assembly GCF_041467535.1). Classification (NCBI taxonomy): domain Bacteria; kingdom Pseudomonadati; phylum Pseudomonadota; class Gammaproteobacteria; order Vibrionales; family Vibrionaceae; genus Vibrio; species Vibrio sp. 10N.247.311.47. The sequence continues at coordinate 89,444 of NZ_JBFSUR010000021.1, read as the reverse complement.
AGGGAACATCAGCAATAGCACCATTTGCCATAAAGAAGGTTTTGTTTTCATCATTTTTCCAAGACCAGTGAACTTGACGAGGAGTCTAGGGGAAACTAACCTTGGCTCGTTAACAACATTAAAACCAAAAACAACAAGATTAGGACAAATGGCATTAATCAGCGAAACGATTGAGTTTGATGCAGACAGCTTACCTGCGCCCGTAATAGGGATTGCGGCAGAGCTAGGTCAGCATGATTCAGGAATACATCACCACGTAAAAGGACAGTTGCTGTATGCTCCGCAGGGTTGCATCACCTTGACCTTAGAAAACGCCATTTGCATTTTGCCGCCGACTAAAGCCGTGTGGATCCCGCCTTATACCAAACATCGCGCGCAGATGACCAATGTGGTCGCTTATCGGTCGCTCTATTTTGATAGCAGTATTTACACCTGCCCAGAAGCGATTGAAATTGTGGAAGTGAATGAGCTTTTAAAAGCCCTGATCAATAAGATGGCTTTCTGGGATTGGGATGTTGCCCGCGAGCAAACCACCAATACCGCCAACCTATTCTGGGAAGAGTTTTACAGTGCTAACCAACACTCGTTTATCTTGCCACTACCGACAGATCGCCGCTTTAAAAGCTTTTGCAAACAAGTCCGAACCGCTTCCTTTCTTGCCCCAGCCCTCTCGACATTAGCGAACTCGGTTGGCGCAAGCACCAAAACGATTACTCGATTATTCAAAGCCGAAACAGGCATGACTTACCAAGAGTGGCGACAGCAATGGCGCTTGTTTAAAGCGATTGAACTGCTCTCAGAAAACCGACAAGTCGTTGATGTGGCTCATCTGCTAGAGTTCTCATCCAACAGTGCGTTTATCGCTTTTTTCAAACAGCAAACTGGACAAACCCCGTTGGCCTTTACCAAGTTAGGGGCGTGATTGTTGTTATCCAAACTCTGAAGTTTTACTGAGCTCAGATACAAAAAACCAGAACATGAGTTCTGGTTTTTAATGCCGATTCAACTAATCAATCAACACCAACGAATCGAGAATCCCTTTGCCACTGTGGATTCCACCTTCATTTTCGCTGGCAGGTTTACTGCGGATCAAGTAACCCGCGTAGCAGTCTAGCTCTGTTACTGGTTCACCTTTGAAGTAAACGGTGAACAAACCCACTTCGCTGACTAAGTCTGTCACGAGCGTTTGGTGAGTGTCACGTACTGCAATGGTCGGCACGTCACGTTCATGCGGGTACAAGCGCTGCATCAATGCCCACGCGTCGTACTCTTCTGGTTTAAGCAGGCTCAGTTGTTCGCTGATGTCGTCACCAAAGACACAATGGCCTCCGCCCTCGCCTTGGTTTTTTAGCACCCATTCTTGCTTGTTGGCTTGCGTGTTAAACCATCCAATCGACTCACTAGTTATTGGCTTCATATCGGCCAAGACACTCTTGACCAGTTCGGTTTCTTCTAGCGTTAAGCCCCAGCGGGCGTATTCTGTTGCTGGCATCATGGTCAGCAGCATTTGCATGGTTTTACTGGTCGCTAGTTGCTGGCTGATGGTCGCGTTCATTGCGACATGGTGTTGCTCCATAAACAAGCGAGTCTGACTTAACGTATGGCAACACACCGATTCATTTAGCTCTGGAGCCCAATAATCTGAATACTGGTAGCCCGCTCTTAGGTACACCACATCAACCGCGCCGACATCTTGCAATAACAAACGTTGGTTATCACCCGATGAAAGCTGACAACTCAGTTGTTCAAAGGTGCGACGAACCGTGCATAATTGCCCACTCACAAGCATCTTCAATGACTTGTTGCGGAATCGATGGCATTGGATTCATTTAGATATCTCATTCTTGGCGGGCATTTGGCACCCGTAATAAGACAATGCTCATTCGAAAAAGACGAAATAAATTTAAAAAACTTATTTCGCCGTTTTGATCATCGTAGCTCGCGGTTTACAGCTAGGGTTCTTGGGTCTTATTGACTATAAGGTCGCGAAGCCATTTGTGGCTTGGTTCAGAGTCAAAATAACGATGCCAAAGCAAAAACAAACCACCGGGAACCAACTCAATGGGAATCGGTTTCATCACCAGTTCGCCACTCTCAATATAGTCACAAACCGAGTTGTACGGATAACACATTAACAAATCGCTTTGCTTGCACAGCTTTACTGCGCTGGTGATGTCCGACACGTTGGCGGCTTTGTTAATTTGAAGCTGTTTGGCTTGCAAGATCTCCAGAAGCAACCAGTCGCCAACGCCACCGGTCACCAACTGAATATGACGGTATTTAAGGAAGGCTTGCAGATTCCACTCTTCTTGAAGTACTGGGTGATCATTTCGCATCAAGCACACAGAGTAATCTTGCAGCAACTCGACGTGGTTTAGCTCGGTAGGGATATTTTGAATGTGGGTGCTAGCCCTTTCATCGAGCTCAAAAATTCCAATCCCGAAATCGACCTCACGCTTTAGTAAGCGCTTAAAGGTTTCGCTGCTCCAAGTAGTGCTGTTTACCGTAATGTTCGGCGCATCTGCTAGCGCGTTAGGCATAAATTTAGGGTAAATCGCGGTATAAGCGGTTTCAACAAGATCGATATTAAAAGTACGTTCGCTGTCTTTCGGCTCAAAAATGTCCGGCACGGTTAGCTGTTCAACTTGCAGAAGGATTTGATGAATTTTAGGCGCTAAAGAGGTGGCTTTCGGTGTTGGAAACAGGCCTTTTGACTCACGTTCAAACAAAGGGTCGTCAAACAAAGAACGCAGCTTAGTGAGTTGTTTACTCACCGCAGACTGACTAAGGAACAATCGCTCTGCCGTTTTGCTCACGCTGCGCTCTTCAAGCAACACGTGTAAACACAGCAGTAAATTCATATCACATTTGAGTAAGCTTTTAACATCTACCATGATATTCCTTAGATTCAGATTAATGATGACTTTATGTCACTTTAAATCATATCACAAACTTGTTAATTTAAGCCCATGTAACCTATGAGTTAATAACTCAAAAAATAATAGACCTAAGGAATACTCATGAACTTTCTAGCACTCCCTAAGATTGATCTGCACTGCCACCTAGACGGAAGTGTTCGTCCAGACACCATTATTGATCTGGCGAAACAGTACGGAATCGAACTTCCAGAAGACCGTGAAGCGGTAGTAAAGTCTCTAACAGTGCCTGAAGATTGCAAAAACCTTGATGAGTACCTAGCTTGCTTTAGCCTGCCACTGCAAGTGATGCAAACGGAAGAAGCGATTGAGCGTATCTCTTTTGAGCTTTACGAAGACGCAGCACTAGAAAACGTTAAGTACCTAGAAGTTCGTTTTGCACCGATTCTTCACGTAAACAAGGGCTTGTCTCTTGATGCAATCATCGCAAGTGCGGTTAAAGGCATGAAGCGTGCAGAAGAGAAATACGACATTAAGGGCAACTACATCATGTCTGTACTTCGTATGTTCCCGAAAGACTCAATCAAAGATGTAATCGACGCTGGTAAACCATACCTTGGTAAAGGCGTGGTTGCGTTTGATATTGCAGGCGGTGAAAAGCCGGGCTTCTGCGCTGAATTCCCTGAGTACACGCAATACGCTATTGAACAAGGCTACCGTGTGACGGTTCACGCAGGTGAGCAATGGCATGGTCAGAACGTTTACGATGCAGTCACACTGCTTGACGCTGAGCGTATCGGCCACGGTGTCCACATCCAAGGTAACGAAGACGCGTACAACATCGTTAAAGAGAAGCAGGTTGCGCTTGAAACTTGCCCAACAAGTAACGTGCAAACTAAATGTATTCACAAATTCAGCGACCACCCAATTGCTGAATTCAAGAAAGACGGCATCGTTGTAACGATCAACACAGACAACCGCACTGTGTCGAACACAACCATGACTAACGAAGTGAAACGTGTATGTGAAACGTTCGGTCTAACACAAGAAGACTACGCAGAGATCTACAAGTACTCTGTAGAGAGTGCTTTTGCTTCAGACGAAGTGAAGAAGCACCTAATGGGTTTCGTTGAGCAAATCTAATTGGTAAAGCGCGCCTTTTGCTGAATAGCTGGGCTCACTTAGCATTAATGCTTAAAGGTACAAAATAGGAAGAGAAAGGCTGAGGCTTTTCTCTTTTTTTATGTCCAAAAATCGCTAATCTTGCAGTATTCGTCATTTAGACCGAGACTCTCGGAAAGTGGGCAGCATGAGTAATACAAACGATCAAACTGAACTCGATAAAATGTTATCTGGGCAAGTATATGATGGTGCAGACCAAGAAATTGATACCATACGTACCAATGCCAAAAAGGCGTTAATGGCCTTCAACAACCATCAAAATCCAGATCAACAACACACATTGCAAGAGCAGCTATTCGGTAAAGTCGGGAGTAGCAGCTTAATCCAGCCCCCTTTTCATTGTGAGTTTGGAAAAACCATCGAGATTGGTGACGACACCTTCATCAATATGAACGTCGTAATGCTAGATGGTGCGAGAATCAAAGTCGGAAACAATGTTTTAATTGGACCAAGCGTCCAATTCTATACGCCATCACACTCCCTTGATTATCGTAGCCGTCGTAAATGGGAAACCTTCTGTTTACCGATAACAATCGAAGATGATGTGTGGGTTGGTGGAAACTCGGTCATCAACCAAGGCGTGAAGATTGGGGCTCGCTCGGTTATCGCGGCGAACTCTGTGGTCAACAGCGATGTACCGCCAGATTGTCTATACGGTGGCACGCCGGCGAAGTTAATTCGACACTTGGATACTGAGCAATAAAGTTAAATAGAAAAATAAAGCTCATTAAAAGAACAAATAGAAAAAGAGGCGATGTTCATGATGAAACAGCGCCTCTTTTTAATCGATTCGTTTTAGCTTTTATCAGTCTTTTCTATCCGTCGTTTTTCTACTTATCTTGCCTACCTAGATTATCTACATAGAGAAACCTGACTGAAATAGATAGCTTGAGAATTTCGCTACATGATCACGTAAATTCGACGCCAAGAGCACGAAGTTCGTTCTCACATTGCGCAGAATCGATAAACTGAATACCCGCCATACCTACGGCTTTTGCTCCTTCTACGTTGTAAGGCATATCATCAATGAACACCGTTTCTGAAGCCTCCAGTCCATTATTTGAAAGCAACGCTTGGTAAATCTCAGGCTGCGGTTTAAGCATGCCAAGTTCAGCGGATACGGCTGCGCCATCAAACAAAGGCCAAAATTCGTAGGTGGCTTTTAGGTGTTCAACAATCTCGACCACGTTGTCGGTAAGTGCATACACACCATACCCAGCACGCTTTACGCGCTCGATAAGGTCGACAGAACCATGCAATAAGATCTGCGTTTTCTTAACGTAATAAAACAGGCGGTCGCACTCTAATGAAGATAAATCGAGCTCTTGTTGGTAGCGAAGTTTGGCTTCATTTTCGGTTAAGAACCCTTTGTTCAAATCCGACCAAATCGCACTTTGGAAAATCGAAAGCGCTCGGGCTTCAGGGTCGGCAATGTTACCAAACGTTAGTTGAGTAATTTCCAGCGGCGACCAACGCACAATCACATTACCCACATCAAATACGACATTTTGATTTGATTCGAACTCATACCCTACTCCTGAATTAGTCACTTAAAATAGCAACAACACAGACATTAAATGCCGCACGTTAAAGTTCATAATCTTGTTTTACAAAATGAGGACTAGAATCACAAGATGTAATCAAGTCAGCGCAAAAGGTGGTCACTAGTACCCCTAACTAACCCTATTTATCATCACCCACTTAACCTTCTATGTTACAATTATGAGTCATTCAGAGCGTACTGAATCCCTGATTTAGTTCACTATTCTTTAGTCACAGTGAATACACTTTAAAGTTATTGATCTATGAAAAAGTACGAGTTAGTTGTCCAAGATATTGTGAGCAAAATTTGCCAAAACAGTATCAGCCATAAGCTTCCTGCAGAAAGAGAACTGTCTGAAATATATGGATTATCTCGTTTCACGATTCGTAAAGCACTAGCCAAGCTAGAGGCTATTGGCATGGTGAAATCTAAGGTGGGTTCTGGTTACTTCGTCAACACTTCTCTCATTGGTACAGCACTGGTGTACAACTCCATTACTGAAAACAGTTTTGAAGAGATCTCTTATAAAAAGCTCCAGCTAAATAAAGCGCTACCCGATAACCACGAACAGCAGATTTTTTCTTTAGACGACAATGACTACATTTGGAAAATTAGACGTCTTCGATTGATTAACAATAAAGTAGTCCAGATTGAAGAAGCCAAGATCCCTGTCAGTGTCTTCCCAGAGATGAATGCCGAGATCATTGAAAGCTCAATCCAGAAACATGCGCTAGCGAAAGGCCTTCAGATCGATAGCTACTTAACGACCTACCAAGCGATCAATGTTTCTAAAGAAGATGCAGAGCTACTTGGCTGCAAAAAAAATGCAGCAGCGATGAATATCACCAACCGAGGTTTCTTGGCATCGGGTGAACTGTTCATCGTCAGCGATATTATCGATATCAATTACCAATGCACCTACCACACGCCTTTTAACAGTGAGAGCATGAGCTTCCGAGATAAGAAGTAACCTTTTAATTCGATTTAATATGGTTAATTTTTATAGATATAAGTTAATTACTCTATAGATTAGCCACTAATATTATTTCACATCTAATATTATTAATTTAATGATACTAGAAATATACTTACCAGATAATACGTAATATCTGGTAAGTATATTAAATAAGAAAATGGCCGCTTATAGCGACCATTTGATATTAAAAATACGAGTTAAGGGGTATGAATCGCGCCATCAGGAAGGCGACTTTGAGTCCACTCGTGGGGGCGATACATAACAGGGAACTCGGCTGCAACCTCTCGGTCGATTTCAACACCAATACCTGCGATTTCAGAAGCGTATAAGTAGCCATTAATTGGCTCTGCAGCGTTCGGGAATACCTTGTGTGTATTCTCGTTGTACTCGACATGTTCTTGAATGGCAGCATTGTGTAAATGCACATTCAAATGCGTGTTTACCGCTGCGCCAATTGGCGTCATATCTGGCGGGCAATGCCATGCAATACGAACACCGAAGTTCTGACATAGATGGCCGAGTTTCAGAGCTGGGGTAATACCACCAATCTGTGAAACATGGCAACGAATGAAATCAATGCGGCGGTTAGCAATCAATGATTTCCACTCTTCAGGGTTATTAAATAACTCCCCTAAACCTAATGAAACTGAGCTCTGGCTGCGAATATTATCCAACCATTCCGTTTGATTTGGCGGCAGAATATCTTCAATGAAATACGGCTTATATTGCTCGACTTCCTTCGCAAATTGTATCGCTTGGTTCGGGAATAGGCGCTCATGAACATCATGAAGAATATGGAATTGGTTACCATATTTCTCTCTCAGCGACTTAAACATCGTTAGAGTATTGTCCATGTACTGATCTTGGTCGTAGTACGAACCTTCAGTCGGGTTTTGAGTGGTATGCAAATCCGTTGGAACGCCGCCATAGAAACCAAGCTGACAACGAATGTGCTTGTAGCCTTTGTCTAGGAAAGATTCCACCAGATCATAAATCCCTTCCATCGTGTCGCTCGTCGCGTGTGTGTATACAGGAATAGCATCACGAGACTTACCACCAAATAACTGGTGTAACGGCATACCCGCCAATTTGGCTTTAATATCCCACAGTGCCATATCAACACCGGAAATTGCATTATTGATAACAGGGCCATTTCGCCAATAAGCGTTGACCATCATCATTTGCCATAAGTCTTCAATATTATTGGCGTTTTTACCAATAAGAATAGGTTTTAAATATTCATCGACCATTGTTTTTACAGCAAGCGGTCTTTGTTGGAATGTCGCACAACCAAACCCTGTCACGCCTTCATTCGTTTCAACTACCACGGTAATGAGGTTGTGTCTGTCTGGTTTAGTAATAATACAATGGATATCAGATATAATAGTTTCTTTCACAATTAAATAACCTACACTTAAGTCAACTCCTATTATCTAACCGCTTTAAAAACCACATTTCAAGCGCTAATTTTGCGTAAAAATAATTGGTACGTTAAGTGATTTTTTTTGATAACCAAAACATACCAATTGGCCAAAAACGGTGAAAAAATAAGTTTTCGGATTTTAAGTGTGATTGAGATCTCTTTTTACTCCGTTGGATTTAAATTGGTTGTCGTTATGATTGCTCGAGTTAAATATATTCCAATAACAGGTGTAGTATGCAAATGGTAGAAAAAAGTGATGCCGTTATTAATAACTCGAAGTCATCATCGAAGAAGAAAAATTTCAAAGAAAATATACAGTTATTAATCACTGCACTTGGTGGTGAAGACAATATCGTGAGTATCACGCACTGTATGACAAGGCTGAGATTCAAATTAGCAGACGAGTCGCTGGTAGACGAAGAAGCAATCAAGCAGATCGCAGATGTGAAAGGTGTGGTACTTCAACAAGGCCAAACTCAAGTCATCATCGGTGTTGAGGTCGAGAAGTGGTTCAACGCGCTATCAAACACTCAACAAGCTGACGCTAATCCGGCTGATGAACTAGAGAAAGGCAAGCTGTTCCAAGGCGTGATGCGTATTGTCGCAGGCATCTTTGGTCCGGTTGTACCCGCAATCGCTGGCGCGGGTATGTTGATGGGCCTGTTGTCTGGTCTTATTGCAACCAATGTTATCTCTGAAACCTCAGACACAGTTTATTTCTTCCGCTCGATCTCTGTTGCTGTGTTCTTCTTCTTACCTATGCTGGTTTCTTTCTCTGCCGCTAAGGTATTCAAAGTAAACGAATACATTGCGCTTGCTGTCTCTTCAGCAATGCTAGCGCCTCTGCTTGTTGATAAAGCAACAATGCTAAAAGACGCAGGCGCTGCTCCGGAGCTGACCGTTCTTGGCGTGGTTCCTATTGAGCTGCTCAACTACGGCGGCGCGATTGTTCCTGCGATTCTAGCAATCTGGTTATTGTCTAAAGTGACTCCGTTAGTTGACCGCCTAGTCCCTTCTTCTGCGAAGCCTGTATTTACACCACTGCTTGCCTTTACGGTAACTTCGACCATCACGCTATCATTTGTTGGCCCTGCTGGTATCTGGCTAAGTAATGGCGCAGGTTGGGTGATGAGCTCACTACTGGAAATCTCTCCGACGTTAACAGGCTTTGTGTTTGGTCTAACTCGCCCGATCACCATCGTATTTGGTATCCACCACAGCATGACGCCAATCAGCCTGAACAACTTTGCACTGTATGGTAAGGATCTACTTATGCCAATCATGTGTTTGGGTAACATGGCAATTGCTGGCGCGACAATGGCTATCTGGCACAAGCAACGTAAAACGGTTTCTAAAGAGCAATCTTCAATTACGATGGGCTCAAGTGTTACCGCTATCTTAGGCATCACGGAACCGGCTCTATTTGGTGTACTCACGAAATACACCAAAGCGATGATGACCGCGAGCTTGGCTGCAGGCGTGTTCGGTGCTATCTCGGTAACAATCGATACGCACTTAACAAGCTACATTCTTTCTTCTGTATTCAGCTTGCCAGCTTACCTTGCAGGCGGTACGCAAAACTTCATTCAAGCACTGATGGGCGTGGTGGGTGTATTTGCACTGTCTTTCGTCCTAACGATGTTGTTCGTAAAACTAGACAACAAGTAATCGGCTAGTCTCACTCCCGTAAGATTAGAATCGAAAAAGCATGACCATATCTCATTATGGTCATGCTTTCCTCAATACGAACAAACCCAACCTTTCCTTTCTAAGGCTATATTATGACCCACATCGCAATCATCGGTGAGTGCATGATTGAACTGAATGGGGCTCCATTTGGCGACATGCATCAAAGCTATGGTGGAGACACATTAAACGCGGCAATCTACTTGAACCGCAGCGCTGCGGTTAGCAACCCCATGAACTGCAATAACACTGCGAATCCAGCGATGCGAACTAGCTATGTCTCGGCGCTTGGCTCTGACGCTATCAGCCAAGAGATGCTTAACCGATGGCAAGATGAAGGACTATCAACCGAATTCGTGCTTATTGACGAGCAGCGTTCACCCGGGCTCTATCTCATTCAACTCGACGATGTTGGTGAGCGCACCTTCCTATACTGGCGCAACGATTCGGCGGCTCGCTACATGGTACAGCACCCCGATTTCGATAAGATAGCCAACCAACTTCACGATGTTGATATGGTGTTTCTGAGTGGCATTTCCCTCGCGATACTGCCACACAGCGATCAGCTAAAGTTGCTCACTATCATTGAAGGCCTGCGTGAACGTGGCGTTACCATCGCCTTTGATAGTAACTACCGACCAAAACTATGGGAATCAGAAAGCGCGACCAAAGAGTGCTATCGACTGGGTTATCAAACCACTGATATCGCCTTGGTTACCTTTGATGATGAACAGCAACTATGGGGCGACCAAACACCTCAAGACACCATCGACCGACTACACAGGCTTGGCGTGCAGACCATCATTGTAAAACTCGGTGCTGAAGGCTGTTTGGTCAGTGAAACTCCAGCCCAAACACCAAGCCTAATTGAAACCACGCCAGTAGAAACCGTGGTTGATAGCACTTCAGCAGGCGATTCATTCAATGGCGGATTCTTGTCTTGCTATCTATCTGGCGGCTCTGTTCAGCAAGCCTGCCGCAAAGGCAATGCACTGGCGAGACTGGTCATTCAACATCACGGCGCAATCATCCCAAAACCCATCACCGACACTCTTTCAAACTGATATTAAGAAGTAAACCCATGTCTACAATTAACGAACAGCTAAAAGCACTTAAAGTTATCCCTGTTATCGCCATTGATAACGCAGAGGATATTATCCCTCTAGGCAAAGTATTGGCTGAGAATGGGCTTCCCGCCGCTGAAATTACGTTCCGTTCAGACGCCGCTGTTGAAGCTATCCGACTGCTTCGCCAAGCACAACCACAAATGCTGATCGGCGCGGGCACCATCTTGAACCGTGAGCAAGCACTGGCCGCGAAAGAAGCAGGCGCAACGTTTGTGGTATCACCGGGCTTTAACCCGAACACAGTTAAAGCATGCCAAGAGACCGGCATCGATATCATTCCAGGTGTGAACAATCCAAGCACCGTTGAAGCGGCATTAGAGATGGGTTTAACAACCTTGAAGTTCTTCCCAGCAGAAGCATCTGGTGGGATCAGCATGGTTAAATCGCTCGTTGGCCCATACGGCGATATTCGACTCATGCCAACTGGCGGTATCACGCCATCAAACATCGATAACTACTTAGCAGTGCCTTAAGTATTAGCTTGCGGTGGTACATGGATGGTGGACAAGAAGCTGGTTATAAACGGGGAGTGGGACGAGATCGCACGCCTAACACGCGAGATTGTTGAGCAGGTGAATCACTAGTCTATGTCATTCAGGTAAACAGAGCCTATTTAATTTCTAACAATAAAGCCACAGCACTTTGGTGAGGCTTAATTATATGATCCGCCTCACTCTCAAGCCCTTAAGCTTAGAGTCGGCTCTCAGAGTGAGGTGAACCAAATATCTTCTATCCATACTTTAGGTATCGACCTAGGTAAACATTGCTTCTATGCTATCGCACATAACCGTTGTGAGGTGGAGGCGCTTCGTCGCAACCGACTCTTAACCTTTCTAAGTGAAATAGAACCAGCAACTATTGCTTTTGAAGCCTATAGCGATACTAGTTTGATCTCACACAGAGTTTAACCTCAGCCAGCTGTCCAAAAAGGAGTCATAAAGCAACAGAACTAACACTCACAGAAAGAAGTGACGCTGAGTGGTTATCAAGGCTTACTTCTGCTCTACTGACCTTTATGAGCATTCAACCTTGGATGTCTTAACTGTTCAAAAAATACATTCACACAGACAAGTAATGGGACCCCTACTAGCATTCCCATAGAGCCCCATAGCCAACCCCAAAATACAAGCCATACAAATAAAATCAGCGGATTGAGACTAAACCTTTTCCCCAGTAATGTAGGAGTAACCAATTGGCTTTCTATCAAATTAATCGCCAGGAAGATCGCAGCGACCGTCAATGCGTAGCTAAACGACTCAAACTGTATAAAAGAGACTAAAGCAAAGCACGTAACTGAAACCATCGGGCCAAGATAGGGGATAAAATTCATTAAGCCTGCAAAAGCGCCCCAAAGGAAAGGGTCTTGCAATCCCATCATATAAAAAGCAAAGCCAACAGTGAGTCCTAAGCAAACATTAATGATGGTGATGGCGCCTATGTAACGAGACAAATCCTTTTGAACAACTTTAACCAATTCAACAGCCCTACGCTTATCTGAAAAGCATTCAAAAAGAGATAAGCTTTGAGAATAAATTTTTCGACCGTAATTCATCATGAAATACGCCATAAGAAACGCAACCAACAACTGAGTAACAATGGTTGGTGTTGTCGTAAGCACTGATTCTATAATGGAAAAAGCCGTGTTATTGGTAAGCCCATCATTGGTAACAGTACTACTCATGGAGAACCCGGTGGCGTCAGTTAAGCGACTGTTTTGAGTAACCTCACTCACTTCATTAGATACATTCTCAACCAACATTGGTAATTTTGACCACCATTGCTGAGCGGGCTCACTCAACATATTCAAACTAATCACAACAAAGCCAATAAAACCAATAAGTACAGCCATTACGTTAATGACTCGAGGGATACCGAAGCGAGTAAGGTAGTTAACTAGAGGGCTACATAGCAAAGAAATAAAAGCACCAAAGATGATTGGCAACAAAAATGGCTTGGCGATATGTAATGTAAAAATAGACATCATGAGAACAGCAAGGAGCATAAAACTAGTTTGCAACACACTTCGTTGTCTAAGAATACTGTATTTTTTTGATGTCATTTTATTCCTATGAGTAGGAGGTTTTGTTTTTGAGGCTTCGTCAATTTGAATCAGGCACTCGATACCGTCAGCCAACACTAACTTGAATTAAAAATGATGGTTACTTAAGTAAATTAAGTATTAGCGATAGCTGTTTATAACCAAAAACAGACGATTTAAAACGATGAGTTCGATTCAAAATTACAACACCAAGGCCTGTGATGCCAAGAGCATACAAGGGGTACTTGTGAACAAACTCTTTTCCTTTGTGACGAATAAGTCCCATACAAAGTGCAACTTGACGAGCTCTACTTCTCCCCTCAAGTCTTTTCATTTGAATCTGTCTTTGTCGATTCTTGAGTGCTGACATGTAACCCCTCCTTCAATTGCTCTTTCGTACATTCAAAACCTATAAATTGCTTTAAGTAACTAGAACGAAGTACCAAGCATATTAGAATCAAACCGAGTGTGAATATAAACGCGCCGTAACCCGCTAACAGATTCAAAGTGAAGTAGTAGATCACTACTCCAGCACCGACGGCGATACTAAAAAGAAACAGCGGTAACAACGCAACAAAGAGGAGCTGAAACACAAGACGCTTTTTAAATGCATCAACACTATTGCGAAACTCCAATAAGAAAAGCTCTAAGGTCGATTGAGACCATTGCTGGGTATGTGTCTGTAATATAGCTAAGTCTTTCCACAATCCATTTAACTCAGAAGCAGAACGTTTAAGATCATCCACCTTACGATCGCTCGATTTATCATTGGCAGAGTTTACTGGATCATTTTGACTATTTACCTGCATAACGGTGCTCTCTCAATTGCGATGTTGATATATGGCTATTTGATTAACTTCGAGACAGCCCAACCAGCGAGAAACGCACAGCCAACACTCAATAATGGACGCTCTTTAATGATGTTTTCCGCTTTCTCAGACGTGTTCTTCACACTTTCAGAGCTGGCCTCGAGAGTTTCATGGACCGCCTCTTTCACATTTTCGATAACTTCTACTGCGGCCTCTTCAGCTTTTTCATAAGTTTCTTCAATTTGTTGTTTGGCTTCTGAATTTTTAGCGTTTGACTTTGGCATAAGTTTTCTCCTTATTTGATTATCATAAGCCAGAGAATAATATTAATACTATTAATCTCTAGCTACTTTAATAATCAATGCTAGCATCGTGCCAACTTTCACAAGTACCAGAATAATTGAAGATAAGCTCCCATATCATTAATAAATGGCATTAATCAATGTAATAATTTCACTAGAAAACATCTATTAATGTATTTTTTACAAAAACAAAGTAAAACCTTAGACGAAACAAGCTGAATATAGGGTTATTAATTGGCATAAAAAATGCAATAAACCAAATACAGCTTAGAACCAAATGAGGATTCATGAGAAACCAAAGTATATTATCTATTGTTAACCTGATAAAAAGTGGAAATATTATTTACGAAAAAGCGATATCCAACATAAGAAGTGAAAAGATGGCAAAAAATCTTTTTGATATCTACACGGTAAAGAAATGTGCAGAGTTAAAGTTACAATCTTTAACTTACTACTCAAAAATACATCAAGAACAGATACCCGCTAGTTATACGATAAATGCCAGAGAGCGCTGTATTGAAGCGGAAGATACAAAAGGTAAAAACAATCAAGAGCTCTATTTAAAGCACCTAGAAGGTGTCGAGACAAAGATCATTTCCGACATTGAATCACTGCTAGAAACTAACCCTGATTTAGAAGGGAGAAGAAGATTAAAAGTGGTAAAAAATGAAATGGAATCATGTCGAGACCAAATACACAACATGCGTCAGAATTAGTTATTAGCGAATGATGGTTGGAAATCAGAATCAAAGAAAAGACTTATTTTAATTATTATAAATCAACTGAAATTATAAATACTACTGAGATAAAAAGGAGTAATGATATGTTGTTTAAAAAGGACAATGATCCCCTTGAGGTAATTCACTATAAAGGCATAGAAAAAATACTATGTACATTGAAAGATCACTACTTCTCATGTGTTGACCTAATTGAACAGAAAGCACATGGGAACATTGCAAGAGCTGCAAATCGATTTATAAAAGTTGAACGTTCATTAATAAACGAAGTAAACACCAAGTTCTGCATTAACAATGAAGTTAATGACAATGACATATTGAGTCAGCCCCCTGCGTTAATTGTTAGTTATAACGATATGTACCAGAGTAATTTAAGCCTAATTTCTTACCTCAAAAACACTATTAGAAAGTTTAACAATCAACATATGTCTGCTTTTTTCTCCTATTGGGTTGCGGCGTTGCAAGTTGAAAATGATGAGATAGCAAAGCATTTGTAACAGATATAACCCATCTAAAATAGATACGATTAATTAACTTGAGAAGAGAATCAAAGCCTACAACACAATCATTAAACAGTGGGAATAATCTAGGTTTAATTCTGATCTAATTCTGACATCACTCAAAATAAAAAGCGTCGAGGCATATTGCCTTGACGCTTTTTTACGAGAGGGACCGCTATGTTATTCTAGGAAGCGTCATCGACAGCCCCAGTCATCATTCTAGACAGACTTTTACCGCCTTTGGGATCAAAATCAAGTGTTCTAATCGGAAACGGTATTGTCATTCCAGCCTCTGATAATGACTCTTTAACCGCTATAATACCGTCGTGCTTTGCGTCCATATAACCAAAACCTCCTGGGTACTCAATCCAAAACCAAACCAATAAGTTAACGCTACTATCAGAAAAGCTTGAAGCGTAAACCGTCGTATCTTCTTTCCGACTAACATAAGACTTTTGGTTTATCGCTTTGGTTATCACCTCAGCGGCTCTTTTGGGACAGTCTGCGTAGGAAATCCCCACAGGGATCTCGACCCTTCTTCGTCCTTTTCGACTGTAGTTCGTCAAAATATTTCGGAAAACCATCTTATTGGGAATCATGACGTGTTGACCAGAGAACGTTTCAACCAGTGTATTTCGTAAGTTTATTTTGACTATGGTACCCATGACATCGTTGGAACCAACAACATCGCCAATTTTAAAAGGTTTACGAATACTCATTGTAATACCTGAAATGAGGTTCTCAGTCATATCTTGAAAAGCAAAACCGATAGCTAAACCTAGAATACCGGCACCGGCAAGCAACGATGTAACCGTACCTTGGAGCCCAACAAAATCTAACGCGACAAAAAATCCAATAGTAACAATGGTAACCTTAACAATAGAAGCCAGTAAGTTAATGACTTCTTGAGAGTCGACAACTCTATTGCTCAATCTTTTAAACAACTTGCCGCTTATGTTGGCAACAAAGATAAAAATAAGAAACGTAACAAAAGCAACAATCAGGTTAGGGATAAGTTTAATTGCTTCAACTAACCAATGCTCTAACTTACCCTCTATCAGATGCTGAAACTTCTCTAAGTTAAAAGAGAGATTCATTTCCATGGTGTCTCCTTCTTATTCAATATGCGGATTATTCAATACATTCATGGAATACAAACCGTTAAGGCTTGCTTATCAATACTTATCTCCAGTGAATCAGCCAAATACGTCTCTCCATCAATCACGTATGAAATAGGTCGGTCAGAATCAATTTTAACGAGCTGTGCCGACGCATAAGTAAAGTAACTAGCTTGTTCTTTCGCTCCGAGACTCGATAACAACAGATCAGATAGAGCGATAGCTCGTTTACTAAGTGAATTTGTGTTTTCCAAATAGGTAATATGCAGCTTCCCATCATCCGGCTTAGGGGGCTGCCCCCCTTGAGCAAGCACAGTACTAAAAGGGGAAGAGTTCGCCACGACCAAACTTTGTAATTTCATACTTTGTGATGGTTGGTCATCGATTGAAATTTGAAAGTGTTGATTATCGTCGGTGATTACTGCATTGAAGAACCCAGTCAAATACGCGAATTGCCCTTTTTCATTTTTTTGTTCTCGATGTGCGTAATCGATCATCTGTTCTTCAAACCCAATACCAAGAAGCAGTAATATTGGTTGTTGATTACAGAACGCCAGATCGATTCTTTTTGAGTTGCCAGATAAAATAGCCTCACACGCTTTTTCAACAGGCGATATTTTCGAGGTCAATCCATAAAGCATATGACATAGAGCGTTCGCGGTACCCAAAGGTATAATCCCGAGTTGTGTATCAGTCTTCCTAACTTGCCTTGCGACTTCACTAACCGTCCCATCGCCACCTGCAACGATAATATGCGCAGTATTCCGGTCTTTGGCCTGCTTAGCTAATATTTCTGCTGATACTTCTTGGCTAGTAAGAAAAATATCTAAACTGTACTTTCTCGTAAGTTCACGAATAACCTGTTGTTCATTCGCCAACCATTTACCACCACCTGCAACAGGGTTGGCAATAAGGCAAGCTTTATGGCCAAGAGTGAGCAAACCTTTATCACTGATTGCTTGAAGTGTTTTTAGTTGTAGATGGTTCAATTGGGCTGTACTTCGCACGTCGTTAATACTTTTCAAGACCTGCTCTACAGTAAGTGACGGATTTTTTGCTAAAAGGTAGGCAGCTACGACAAAGACAGAACGTCCTCGACCGAGAGCACAATGCACAACAACCGATCTAGATTGATTGATTTGGGTATCGATCCAATTTATAGCATGTTTAAGCTTATGCGTTTTAGGGACTTTATGATCAAGAACCGGGGTGTTTAAATAGCGAAATTGATCACCGGTCATTGCACTTTCTAAACCAGAAAACTCAGCTGTAACATCTACAATACAATGGATGTTTTGAGATTCTAAGAACGATAAATCTGAAGGGAACAAACGACGAGATACATATAAACCTTTTCCAACCTTCTGTATTGGTTCAACTTTATCTCTTTTAATTGCCCATGCATTGTACAGTCGAACACCTAAGAAGAATGGAATGAAGATCCATCTAATCCACCACACTATTTTCCCATCGCTAGTCTTCCTAAATATTGACGGCATATCGAAGATGTAGGCAACACTAACGATGAACATCGACAAACTACACCAGGCAAAAACACCACGGATTATTAGCTGTGGTATAAGAGCAGCAGCAAAAAAACAAGCTATAGCAAGAAGCATATAATATTTAATAATAAACATGTTACGCCTTAATTTATCCGTGAATTTAAATATATTTATCCGTAAATTTATCTATCTCTAAATTAAATAAAAGAAGGGCTCAAGAATGAGCCCTTAGCTTGATAACAAAGCAGTTTTATACTTATTTAAAGAATTTGATTACTTCGTGATTCAAGCAACCTCTTTTTCATATTTACGAGCTAATGTTTCTTTTTGTTCAGTATCTAAGACTCGACCTGCGGTTTGAAAAAAACGCTGCTCTTCTTCTTCTAAATGATGTTCAACCTTATCTTTTAATGTTTTCATTAAAACAAGCCAAGCTGGTGAAGACATCTCTGTATCATCGAGTTGAGCGAGTATTTTGTCGATTCCATGATGTTCAGCGATTCCATGTCTAGTCATGTCAATGGATTGATCACTCTCGATCAAAGGTGCATAAAAATGGCGCTCTTCTGCAATCGCATGCTTGGTTAACTCATCCTTAAGGTTAACATAGAGTTCTTGCCTAGCTTGTGTGTCTCCCGAAGTTTGGAGTAACGCATCCATCAAAAGTCGTTGCTTTTCATGACTGTCTTTGAGCACATCAAATATATTTTTCATGTCTAATTCCTACTTCATTGGTTTATTTTTATGAGGATTTTGGCATCTCATTGCACTCTAGATGACAGTTCTAGCAATCTTCATCTTTCGCATCTAAATGCTCTTTAATATTTTCACAGCTATCTTCTATTGCGTTTTGAGTATCCTCTACAGCCTCATCTACATTTTCCCCGGCTTGTTCCATCGGACCTTCATCACTACATGCCGCAAGTGCAAATGTAATACCCACAATAGTTAAAAAACGGTAAGCGTTCGATTTGATGTTCATATAAACTCCTAATGTTTGTTTTTATTCAGCAACATAATTACCACTGAAACCAGTAGTGATATTGCAAATATATAAAATATGATCTTTGCTACTGTCGCAGCAGCCCCAGCGATACCACTAAATCCCAATAGGGCGGCAATAATTGCGACAATAAAAAATATTAGCGACCAGCGAATCATCGTTATTTCCCAATTTTTAATAAATTACCAATTGTAGAGAGGTTAAATAATATTTAATTTATCCACCACTCTCTCTACATTCGGGGTATTATTTGCTATAGATAAAGCTAAGTCGTGTTCACTGCTTGATGAAACTGAACCTTTCAAGATAACCACACTGTTTTCGGTTTCAACTTGAATATCGCTACCACTAACATTGGTATTCATTAATAAACGAGTGATTACCAGTGTCTTTATGTGAGCATCAGTCAAAGCTTGTACGGCTGCGGGTGTTTTTTCTTTGTCTTCATCAATCACTGTAAGTTCGTTTTTTACAGACTTAACGTCATCTAGGCTTAGCACTAACTCTTCTGCCAAATCTTTCTCTGTTTCATTTTTAACCGAGCCAGTTAAAGTAACCACTCGATTTTTAACGTAGGTGTTGATGTCAAATGAGTTTAAATTAGTATTCAGTAATAAAGTCGTTTCTGCTTTTCCATCAATCCACGCATCGAAAGTTTCTTTTTCCCACATGCTATTAGCAAAAACAGTTGATGAAGAAGTTGCAATCAAAGTAGCTAATAATATTTTACTTGCAGTATTTCTCATTAATTATCTCCTCTAGTTAACTGACACTTGTACAATTGCAACCAGCATGCCAACTTTTTAACTGACTGAAAATAAAGGATTTACACTTTAATTTTGAAAATTTACCATTGGTAAAATAATCGGAGGTGTATTAATTACACGAGTATTTTGTAAAAATTATCATCAATGGAGATCCTAGAATAATTAATATCAATACTGTTAATTAGCCACTTCTACTATCAGTAATATTGTAACTACATTTAAAAGGTGGCGTATAGTAAATGATAGATTCGTATTTGAAGGACATTATGTTATTATCAAGGTCGTTTTCTGTCGTACAAAAAGAGAGTTAAATCATGTCATTACCGACACTTTTTATAGAGTTAAAAGATGAATTATTGCGGTCTAAAATAAACTCTCTAGATGAATTATCAAGCTTTGAAATAATTCAAAGTACTATGGATGTTCATTGGATTGACAAGCTACAACAACTGCAACCAGATACTGCTATTGTTGAAGTCTCTCGATTTACTAACGATGATTTTAAGTCCTTATCGAGTGCAACAGGGTTGGACGAAATGGACTTGATTATTATCAGTACAGGTACGCCAAACAAAAATTTAGACATGATGATGAACCATGGCGCAATCTTCCATTATAGAAAGCCCGTCGACATGCAAATATTGGAAGATACCCTTGCAGACTTCAGTCAATACTTCCTCCAGAAGCAGGAAGAAGGGCGTAAAGTGTCCACCAGCGATTTAGACCAGTTCGGTATGTTAGTCGGTTCTTCTAAGCCCATGCATAAGCTGTATCGAACTTTAAGAAGAGTCGCGAAGACTGACACCAATGTTTTGATTGTCGGCGAAAGTGGGGCAGGTAAAGAATTAGTCGCACAAACGATTCACCTTGCCAGTGATCGTAAAAACCAACCTTTTATTGCGATCAACTGCGGTGCTATCAGCCCTGAGTTAGTTGATAGTGAATTATTTGGTCATGAAAAAGGCGCTTTTACAGGGGCGAATCGCACACACCAAGGGGTGTTTAGGCAAGCAGAAGGTGGCACATTGTTTCTCGACGAAATCACCGAAATGCCACTTGAACACCAGGTCAAATTACTACGAGTTTTAGAAACAGGTGAATATCGCCCTGTAGGCAGTAATGCAACGAGTATCGCTAATACTCGAGTCATTGCAGCGACAAACCGAGATCCACAAGTCGCTATTGAAGAACAGTTTTTGAGAGAGGATCTCTATTTCAGGTTGGCTCACTTCCCCATACATGTCCCTCCATTGCGTGAAAGAGGCGACGACATCGTCGGCTTAGCAAAACATTTTATTGCTCATCGCAACGCAAATGAAACCACTGCGAAGACCATTTTCACATCAGCGCTTCAAAAAATATCAGCCCATGCATGGCCAGGGAATGTCAGGGAATTAAAACACTGTATTGAAAGAGCTTTTATATTGGCAGATGAGACGATTAAAGATGAACACCTAATTTTTGATACTCCTCCTTTAGAAACAGGGACTACCGTTGAGGATATGGTTCCGGCGGGTGTTTCTCTTGAGAAGATTGAGAAAGCGGCGATTATCAATACGCTCGAAGAAAATGAAGGCAACAAAAAGGAAACAGCACAAGACTTGGGAATCAGCATCAAAACGCTTTATAACAAGCTCGATAAGTATCAAGAGTAGTAATACTCATATCTGATGTTGCTGTGTGATCAAAATAGATACAGGCGATCGTTAATTTGCAGTTGATGTTTTGCTTTTCCATGAAAATTTAACAGTGGAGGGTGAGCCCTCCACTGTTAAATTTTATGCTGCATTCACCGATGTCTCGGTTCTTTTATCTTGGTCAAAGAATTCTTCATGCAACGCGCAAATCGCTTGTTGATACTTGTCATCACTCACAACAAATTGCACATTTACGTTTCTCATAGACGAATGTAATGCAATAGGCGTAACACTATGGTTCATCAAAGCCAATACACCATTAGCGAGCGTTTTATTGGTATCAATTTGAGAACCGATCGCTGAGATTATAGCGACCATTCGACCTGAAATAGATGCCTGAGGGTAACGTTTCTCAGCCTTATAAGACACCTTGTTTAAACTCTCGGTGCTACCACCTAGATAATAGGTAATAGAATTGGCGTTCATCTCTTTACCAATAAGGTTCACTCTAGCATCTGCGATAATCTCCATTAACTCATAACTAACATTGTCCGCCTTACCGACCATTCCCTGGTCAAAAACATGTAACGCATATACCTTCTGTTTTCCGGCAATGATCTCAATGTGATTCGTGTCTGGTCGGTAATCAGAAGAAATCAGTGTTCCCTCATGTTCTGGCTCGAAGGTGTTTTTGATTTGCAGTTCTATGCCACTTTCTCGTAACCCAGCAGCCGCATTAGAGTGAATAGCTTCCATACCAAGGTTAGCCAGTTGATCGGCAACATCATAATTAGTTGCCCCAATCGGTTTAACCGAACCTACACCAACGACTTTTGGGTCAGCCGAACTAAAGTGATACTCCTTATGGATGATCGCCAATGATGCCTCAGTAATAGTAGCGATACGACTAAACGTCATCTCACTGTAACCACGATCATAAGTATGCATCAAACCTTCTTTGCAATACGCATAACCAGTTACTATGGGAAGCTCCTCAGTAACATCAATGTCAGAGAAAGCCTCTCTAATCGTATCGTCCAAACTTTGAGGGGTTTTGTTGTCCCAACCAGAAAGGTCAACAAAGGTCGAATTTATACCAATGTTTTTTAATTTAAGAGCCGTGTTGTATGCACTATGTGACTCTCCAATTGAAGAAAGAAACTCTCTAATCTGTGGTAAATAATGTCTCAGTGAAAACTGTCCGTATTGACACGTTTCAAGAATGTTAGTGATACAGTTTTTAGCTTCTGAAATACGAGACCGGATGAACTTATCAGCTCTCATACGATTCATTGGATCCGCAAAAATATGCTCATTGGTCAATAGCATGCGGCGTTCAATATAAGATAGAGCATCCTTCCACGAATCGTCACGCATCGCTATCAATTGATAGATACCAGGCTTACCTGTTTTTTTACATTCCAACAATGCATCCGTCATACCGCTGTATGCGGACACAACAAAGATTCGGTTATACGGATTTTGAGGGCGGAGAATAATATTGTCGAGCACAGCATCAAATGCTGTCATTGATGTACCGCCGATTTTTTCTACGGTAAATGTCATAAAAGACCTTTTGTTCTTGAAGAGATTAAAGACGAAATAATAGGGAGCGGGGTGAGATATCACCCCTGAAGATATGGGTTAATCAACGAGTGGATAAACGCCGTTTTCATCGTGTACTTCAGCGCCAGTAATTGGTGGGTTAAACACACAAGCCATTGTCATTTCTTTGTTTTTATATGCGCGTAAATAATGCTCATCATTCTTATCTAGGATGTACAACGTACCGGGTTTGATTGGGTAAGTTTTACCACCAACGACTTCAATCTCCCCTTCACCACTCATACAAAACACAGACTCCAAGTGGTTTTGGTAATGGATATGTGTTTCTGTCGCTTCGTAAATTGTTGTGATATGAAAAGAAAATCCCATATTGTCATCTTTCAATAACATGCGAGTGCTTTCCCAGTTATCCGATACAATACGTCTTTCACTATTACGACATTCATCAAGTGTTCTAACAATCATTTTACTCTCCCTATTACGATGCTTTCTTGAAATGCTTGGTTGCTACCACTTCAACTGAGTCTTCGAAAATAGTTAAACCTTGCATCAATTCCGATTCTGAAATGGTTAATGGACAAAAGAACTTCAAGATTTCATCGTTTGGACCTGCGGTCTCAATTACCATGCCCTTGTCAAAACACACTTTTGCAATCTCATCAGCTGTGTTCCCATCTTTACATTCAATGCCAATCATCATTCCGCGTCCCTTGCGTTGAACAAATAGCTCAGGGAAACGCTTGAGATTGCGTTGAATGACATCATCGACCATGCTTGAGCTACGTTGAATATGATTTTCAAAATCATCATTTGACCAATACATTTCTAACGCTTTAGCAGCAGTAATGAACGCATGGTTGTTACCACGGAAGGTGCCGTTGTGTTCTCCCGGCTCCCACTTGTCTAGTTCAGGCTTTAATAAAACCACAGCCATCGGTAAGCCATAACCACTTATCGACTTAGATAGCGTAACGATATCTGGTTTTATACCTGAAGGTTCAAAGCTAAAAAACGTTCCTGTTCGACCACAACCGGCTTGAATATCATCCACAATAAGTAGGATATCGTGGGCTTTACAGATTTTGCTTAACTTCTGTAGCCACTCATTTGAAGCGACATTTAACCCACCTTCACCCTGAACCGTTTCCAATAAAACGGCAGCAGGCTTATCCATACCAGCGGAATTATCGGTTAACATCGTTTCAAATAATTTTAAACCATCGATTCCAGCGTAACCTTCAAATGGCAAACGCGTAACGTTGTTGAGATTTGAGCCCGCACCTTGCCTGTGGTGTTGGTTGCCTGTAGCAGCCAATGCACCCGCCGTACAACCATGAAAACCATTGGTAAATGCAACAATACTGCTTCGACTTTTTACTTTTTTCGCCAACTTAATCGCTGCCTCAACCGCATTTGTTCCTGTCGGGCCGGTAAATTGAACTTTGTAATCTAATGCTCGAGGTTCCAAAATAAAGCGACTAAGAGCTTCTAGGAATTCAGCTTTGGCTTCTGAATGCATATCCAAGCCATGTGTAATTCCATCCATTTCAATATACTCAAGTAAAGCTTGCTTAAGTATTGGATTGTTATGACCGTAATTGAGAGATCCTGCTCCAGCAAGAAAATCGAGGTAACGATCACCTTGTTTTGTTTCAAGCCAGCAGCCTTTTGATTTAGCAAAAGTGACTGGAAAACTATTCGAGTATGAACGTACGTTAGATTCCTGCTTTTTAAAAATATCCATGATAAGGCCGTTATTTGATTCCTATAAGTTAATGATTATTTAAGGGGTATTCGATACAAATACTCAGTATCGTGCAGCCCTTTAAAATGAACATTTTCATCTAAGAAAGTGGTCACTTTTCCAGTGCTACTATTTTTTGCGTCTAGCTTTTTAAAGAGTGCCCAAGACGCTTGATTTGACTTAGTAATGGTTGTTTCAATAGCTTCTATACTCTTCAGCCACTCTCGACGAAGTAAGCTGTTCAACATCTTGTAAGCTAAAGAGTGACCTCTAAATCGAGGGGCAACTGCAACTTGCCAAATAAAGAGAACATTAGGCTCACTCGGTTTTTGATAACTCGAGATAAAGCCCGCAAGCTCACCTTTGTTCTCAACCAAAATACAAGTTTTACTAAAGTGAGTGGATTGCAAAAAATTGCAATATGACGAGTTGGTGTCTAGTGGCGGACATTCTGAAATCAGTCGATAAATGTCGTTGCCATCTGAAGCTTTGGGCTCGCGAAAACTCCATTCTTCACTCGTTTTTTCTATCACTTCTGGACACAACACCCAAGGCGCTGATGTAATCATACCGATAAATTCCCTTTGAACTCTAATTAAATTCCTTTTTATTATGAGCATTTACTCCCTACTAAGATCAACATCTTAACCTTAAAAAACAAAAATTAGTGATCTGCGTCACATTTAATAGCGGTCAGCATGAATTAAATAATACTTTGAGTTCTAATGTATTTGATCGGTAGAGATCTTAAGAAAATGTCTTTAACCGAATAAGCGTCAAAAGAAGGTTAGAGTCATTAGTAAATTATGTGCTCAGATTGCCAATCAAGCGGCATAAATCACCAACACTCTCAGTGTTGAACATTCTATCGAGTAGATAACAACGCTTCGAATGGCAGTGACTCGCTATCCACTATTAAAATATCGGCCTCAAAAACAAAAAAACCTAGCGAGAGCTCGCTAGGTTTCTTATCTAACATATCGATGAATAATGAACTCAGAGGAAACGAGTCCAGAAATATCAGCTTGGAAAAGGTTTACTTCAAGGGATCATTGTCAGGCAATGCTTTATGTATCCATAGCGCCAGACGCTTTTTAATGTTTGCCCCATCAAGCTTACTTTCTGGTAACGGTGTGATCTGATTGACTTCAACAAGGAACAAGTACACCGCTTTAACCTTTATCGGTTGGGATGAATTTGGCAAATCAAAACCTTGTAGCTTAGCCATCTTAAAACCGACTTCAACTGCTTTTTTTACCAGCTTATCTTCATTAATGATCTTCGCGGTTTTCGACATATCATCTCCATCATCTTTATCGAATGAATATTGAGTATATCAAACCGAAAAATTCACAAGATTACTTCGCTCTCAATTTGAGGAGTCACTTTGATAAATAACATAAAACGAATAACAGGCTCTAGGATGACTCTAATTCGCTTGATAGTTACGCCACCAATACCTGTACGCAAACGGTCTCTTAACAGAACACTCAATAAATGAGATCTTAAGTCAAAAAACAAAAATTCGAATAATATTTGACTTAGCATTCCAAAGAATACGGAATATTATGATGTTCATTTTTAAAGTTAAAATTCAATAAAAGATCAATAAACTGCTGTTATTTAACTGGTTTAATACTAATTCGACTTAGATCATATTTACAACCAATTGTAACCAATTGTTATTTACAAAATACTCACTAAGAAAATAGAATAAAACCACTAATTTTATACTGGTGTTGAAAATGCGTTACCTCTGGGCTTCATTCTGTCATAAAAATCCAATTCCGGGTCGAATTGTTCATATCCTTGTTATGTTGATAGCGCTAGCTTCTATCACCATTCCATTGATTTCAAAAGACGCCACAACCATCTTAACTTCACTGTGTGCTGCTCTAGTCTGTTTCGTCGTTTTTGTCTTCTTTGCGCTCGCCGACAAAATGCGCTCAGGCATGCATTAATCAACCAATCAGTTCTCTATCACCAAGCATTCTCTTTTTAAAAATTCATTATAAAATGCTGGTTACCAAATACGGAAAAGCCCAAAGTTATTAGCTTTGGGCTTTTCTTCTATAGCGAATTCTTACATATTCCAAATAGCCTGTAGTTAGAAATTACAGCTATCAATCAGGCATCACCACAATACCCATGCTTTCAAGCAGTTGCTCTTGCTGCCACGCGACAATTTTGATTCCTGTTGTATCTACTTTACGAGGGTCCAACCCTTCTAATTCAGCATGGCATAAATTAGCACCTTGCATACTGAATTGCCCCCATACATCTTCCGAGAACACGCCTCGGCTAAGATCAGACTCTTTTAGTGACGCTCCGCCAAGGTAAGTACCTATCCAGCGGTTTTCAAATAACTCACACTTCTCTAAACAAGCTTGTTCAAAATTAGCGTAAGACAGGTTGCAACCCGTGATGTATGCCGAGCAAAAATACATGCGATTGCTCACCTGATTGGCAAAGTTCGCACGAGTAAAGTTCGCCCCTTTCAAGTCGCATTCACGTAGCTCAATACCATAGCAATTCGCGTTACTAAAATTCGCCATCGCCAACTGGCAATTCTGGAAGCTTGCGTCTCGTAAGTCGGCAATATCAAAGTGGCATCCCTCAATATCGCCTTGTTCGATAAACTTACAGTTAATAAACGTTGCATCACGTAAGTTCGAACGTCTGAAATCACAACGGATAAACGTGCAGGCTGTAAATGTAAGCTCTGATAAGTCTTGCTGAGCAAAACTGTGGTGATGATAAGTGCTGTTATTGGTGTCCATTTAGCCCCCTAAAGAAATTAAGCTAAGACTACCATTGCGATCTCAAGAAAACACTAAATTAAAAACCAATAAAAACAGCAACTTAAAACACCCCAATTTAGCCATTTTAAGGCACCAAATAAGCCCTTTAAGGTTGTTATTTTCGATTTATAGGATGTGCTTATCTTGAAAAAAGTTTTGTCGCTTAGAAGTACCAATAAGAGAAAGAGTTACTTTGACGAAACGAGTCAATTATTGACCGCGTCCTAACGCGCTAGACTGGACGGTTGGTATGTTGCTCGTTACACTATTCCTCATTCTCAGCATAAAGAGTAAGAACAATGAAAGACATGCGACAAGCTATGCTCGATGCAGGGTTTAGCCTTATTAATGAACACGGGTTTGCTGGTGTTGGCCTGATGAAAATCATCAACCAAGCGGAAGGCACGAAGGGTTCTTTTTACCACTACTTTAAATCCAAAGAACACTTTGGTGAGATCCTGCTTACTAACTACTTTGATGAGCATCTCGCTAAGCTGGACGACTTTTTAAGTGATGAGTCGCTTTCTCGCCGTGATCGCGTTAAAGCCTATTTCGAGTTTTGGTGTGCATCGAAACTGACTGAAGACTTCAATATCCAATGTCTTGTCGTAAAACTGGCGGGAGAAGTATCTGGGTCTGCTAACCCGTTGCAATCGACCATGGCAGAAGGTGCAGAAAAGATCATCCTGCGTATGGCAAAGCTGTTTGAAGAAGGTAATGCCGATGGTGATTTCACTATCGCAGAGCCAGAATCGCTATCTCGAACGCTTTATGGTTTATGGCTTGGCTCAACGCTCATGGCCGCCATGCAGCGTAACCGTTCGATTCTAAACAATGCCATGGAAGAGACTCTTCTCGCCATGAGCCCAGCCCAAGAATCGGCTGACTAGATACCCGTTACCAAATACCAAATACCAAGAGGCTCGCACAATTTAGCGAGCCTTCTATCTAACTTAAATCTTGATTGAATCCATTCACGCCTACTCCATTACCCCAGACGAGACGCAATATTATTGGCTTTGAATAAGTCCTTAATAACAGGGTCGATATGCTTGAAGAAGCTCAGCCAACCTTCACACAAGTAATTTAGCCCTGCTTCGCCGTCACGACTGGTAATGATTCGGTTCTTAGGGCATTCGCCATGGCATGCGAATTTAAACTCACAGGCTTGGCATTGTTTCGGCAGAGACTTCTGTTTGGCGAACCCAAAACTCTGCTGCTTTGGCGAAAAGGCTAAAGTTGAAAGTGCTTGTTCCTGAATATTACCTAACTGAAATTCAGGAAAGACATAATGATCACATGAGTACACATCGCCATTGGGCTCAACCGCTAACCCTTTGCCGCAGATCTCACTCAAGGTACACATGGTGCTTTCTCTGCCCATCCATACACCGACAAAATTTTCAAAGTACGGCACTAACACTCGACCAAAATCGTGTTCAAACCACTCATCAAAAACGGTAGTGAGGAATTGTCCCCATTGCGCAGAGCCGACACTCCACGGTTCAACCTCGCCTGATACGGGAATGATCGCTTGTTGGTTGCTCAACCATTTATTGTTGGTGTGAGCTTCGCGCTTATCGACGACAGGAATAAACTGCAATTGCTTCGAACCCACTTCATCGCGTAGAAAGCGATAGACCTCTAATGGATACTTACCTGTCACATCATTCACGCAGCTTAGAGTCGCGAACTCGACGTTATGTTGTTTCAAGTAGCGAATGCCACGCATTGTTTGAGAAAAAGTGCCTTTGCCTGCACGGTTGGTCCGGTAGTGATTGTGTAAGTGCTCTGGGCCGTCAATGCTCACACCAATGATAAAGTCATTCTTTTTGAAGAACTCACACCACGTATCATTCAGTAACGTGCCGTTGGTTTGAAGGTCATTGCTAATCTTGCTGTAGCTAGGACAATATTTTTTCTGCAGCTCGACGACTTTTTGAAAGTACTCAATCCCCAACAAGGTAGGCTCTCCACCGTGCCAAGAAAAGATAATTTCAGGCGTATTCTGCCCTTCTATGTACTGCTTGATATAACGATCTAACAGAACTTCATCCATCGTATATTGAGAGCCTTTTGGGTATTCAAGCAGCTGCTGTTTTTCTAAGTAATAACAGTAGGTGCAACTGATATTACACACCGCCCCAATCGGTTTTGCTAGCGCTTGAAGCTTGCTGTGTGCTTTGCCATTGAACTGCGGAACTGAACTCAAATTTGATAGCGATAATGTCGTCATGAAAAGTGCCTCGATGTAAAGTTATTGTATTAGCCAAAACAATTCGTAATTCCTTTACACGGTGTTCATCGGCCAACCAAGCTTAATGGCATTAGGTTGGCCGAGTGGTTTTTTCCTCTATTTCACGTTTTCAAACGGGTTCCACGTTTCGTCAACTGGGACGATATTTTGCGCTTTTTCGTATTCTTGATATTCAGCGACCATTTCAAGGAACAGATCTGGCATTTCATTTATCAAGTCATGTTGCTCTGCAGGATCTTTCTTGGTGTTGTATAAGTGCCATTCACTGTCACCGCCCATACCGGTAGAGATTCGAATGATCTTGTAATCACCTTTTAGCAAAATCCCGCTACCAAACAATTCAAATGGAATCGCATTATCGGCACTGTGCACCTCTGCCGTTTCCCCTTTGAAGTAAGGCAACAAGCTCACACCACTCATCGGCGCGACTTCTCGACCTTGACATTCCGTTCCTGGATGCTCTACCTCTGCAATTTCAAGAATCGTGGCTGCAATGTCTTTCACTTGTGATAAGTCATCTGTTTGAGTTCCCGGCTGTAACGCATCTTCACCTTCTAAAAGCGCTTTGGCTGGCTTAACGATAAACGGCACACGGATACCGCCCTCTGCTGTGTAAGCTTTGTACCAAGGTAGGCCACCGGTTGAAGCGCTTGCCCACTCAGGACCAAGTGACACACTGGAGTTCGCCTTACCCAAGTTTTCAGTCGAATTATCGAAATGATGAGCGGTCCACGTTCGGATCAGGTCACTGATGTTTTCACCGGTAATATCCGCCGCTTCTGGGCCGTTATCCGCTAGATACATGATGTAGGTATTATCGTATTCCCCGATTTCTTTCAGATAATCGACTATCTGACCGACTTGTTGGTCCTGCATCTCCATCATGCCCATTGCGACAGCCATTTTCTTGCCGTACCACTTTTGTTCTTTCTCAGAAAGCGAGTCCCAAGGGCGGCTTAATGAATTACGTCCTGAGATATCAGCCTCTTTAGGAATCACGCCCATCTCTTTCATGCGTTGGAAACGATCTTCTCGAACCGAGTCCCAACCATGTTCAACGTAGTAATCGACTTTATCTTGATAGGCAGACTCAGGCGCTTGCAGTGGCAGGTGAATACCGGTGAATGGGACGTAAGCGAAGAAAGGCTTACCGTCGTCTTTTTTGCTGTCGATCATCTTGATGATCTCGTTGGTGTAAACTTGGTCTGAGTACTCGCCTTTGTACTTGTCCTCAACCACTTCACCGTTACGGTAAGTTGGCTCAACTTCGACGCCGGGAATATCCCCTTTTTGCAGCGCATCCGCTGTCGCGGCATTTTTGGCCGGGAACATCATATCTCGATTAAAGTGATTCGAGCCGCCCGCTAAAATACCGTAACTCTCTTCAAAACCTCGATCGTCAGGTAAGAAACCATCGTCGTGCCCCAAGTGCCATTTCCCAGAGAGGTAAGTGTTATAACCACTCTCTTTAAGCAGCGTTGCGACCGTAACCCCTTTCTTGGTGAGGTAACCTTCATAACCCGGCTTGCCAATCGCACCCGGATAGACAGCATAGTCGAAGGTGCCTAGCCCAACCTCGTGGCTATTTGCTCCGGTTAACATCATAGAGCGCGTTACCGATGAGGTTGGTGACGCGTGAAAGTTAGTAAACTTAACCCCCTCTTCAGCCAGCGCCATTAGGTTTGGTGTATTGGCTTCTGAGCCATAAGGCTGAGTATCGGCAAAGCCCACATCATCGCCAACAATGACAACAATATTCGGTTTTTCTGATTCTGCGGCCAGAGCAGCACTGCTTACCGCGGCCATTGCAGTGAAGACTAACGATTTCTTGAATGTCTGCATAAGACGTTCTCCAATTTCTGCGAATAACTTTTTCTGAGGCTAACCTTTCTGTGAGTAACCTGAGTTAAGATTTGAATTAATGCGCGGCTTGCGACATCCAATGTAATAAGTCGAGCGCGGGGTCATACTCTTGAGCTGCTGCCATAGAACCACTCATAATCGTTGATACACACGTTGTATAAGAATATGCCCACAAACATCGACTTCTCAAATGCACTGTAGATCATGGTCGAAGTACGCAGCGATTTGTACTTCGCCGAGAACATCAACAACACACCAATACAGCCAACCATGACTCCCCAGTGTTGATAGGTACCCATAAGATACTCTTTGTTCACCATCATCGTATCGTTGTACGAGAACAGCGTTTGCATACTCCAATCTGGCGCTAGGAAAGTGGAAAATGCCGTCGCTGTTAAGAAACCTGTAATCATCAAATACGATTTGATCGTACGTTCAAAAAAACGTTCCAACATAAAAGTAACCTCTTAAAATAATTTCGTGAAAATAACTTTTTGAAAAATAAACAGTGTCATACCAACAGTGATTTACTGGCCAAGCATGCCCATCACTGCGGTTTTTAATTCGTTGTCTTCTTTTGAAAACAGATGCTTAACGCGGTGATCTAAACCTGTTTCCAACACAGTTTTAGCGTGAGAGAAAGTGATAAACCCTTCTTTACCGTGATAATTGCCCTGGCCTGATTCGCCAATGCCACCAAACGGCGCGTCATCAACCGCTAAATGGAAAACACAGTCATTAATACACATTCCACCGGAATGAACTTGGTGTTTAACCTGAGCTTGTAAGCTCAAATCAAAGCTCATTAGATAAAGCGCTAACGGCCTTGGTTTGCTATTGATGACTTGGAACGCCTCTTCGATATTGCGATACGTAATCAAGGGTAATAGTGGGCCGAAAATCTCTTCGTTCATCACCTTGGATGACAGGCTTGGTTCAACAATCAGATGTGTCACCAGTCGTTGGCAATCTAAGTCCATCGCTTCGTCATGGCAGGCCACTGTTCGCGTTCCAGCTTGTCGTTCTTCATTCAACAAACCAACTATGCGGTCGCATTGACGAGGATTGATTAGGGACGTCAAACTCTCGGAATACACCCCTTCATCGAACAGCAATTGGTACTGTTTTTTATACTCTTGAATGAAAGATTCAACTTTCCCTTCAGGTAGCAATACATAGTCAGGAGCCACACACACCTGCCCGTTATTGAGGCTCTTACCATAAATGATTCGCTCAACCGCGATATCAATTGGCATGTCTTCTGCAACGATAACCGGTGACTTACCGCCTAGCTCTAGCGTGACTGGAGTTAGCGTGTCAGCCGCTGACCTCATCACTTGGCGACCCACTTGGGTTGACCCCGTAAACAGAAGATGATCAAACGGCAACGCCGAAAATGCGGCTGCGATCTCTACCTCACCTTCAACCAAGCACACCTCATCGGATTGGAAGACTTCCGCCAATAGCGCTCTTAATACTTGGTTCGTCGCTGGGGTAAATTCACTCATCTTGATCATGGCGCGATTGCCCGCTGCCAACGCCGAAATAAGCGGGCCGACGGATAACATGATCGGGAAGTTCCACGGAGCAATAATCCCGACAACACCTTTGGGTTGATAAACCACTTCAACACGAGAGGTTGAAAGCAAAGGGCCGGAATGACGAATCGAAGAAGTCGACCAATGAGGTAAACACTCAATGCTGTGATCAATATTTCCGATACAAGGTAATATGTCAGCCATCAAAGTGTCTTGTCGGCTGCGGTGACCATAGTCCTCACTCACGGCTACACACAAACGATCTGTGTAATCGATTAGCGCAGATTTAAGTGCGAGCAGCTGCTCAATTCTCTCCGATATCGCTGGCATCGGTTTCTGTGCAAAAGCTCGCTGCATGCTGTTCAACGTCATGGTCATTTGTGTTGGCGTCAATTCGTGTTTCATACATCACCTCGTGGTTAAGATGAACACACAATAATATACAACAGACCGGTCGGTCTAGCATTTTATTGTCAAAGAATCGTCAATGGAGTTTTGATTACAATCCAATGAGGCGGCTACAAACGGGGCAAAAAGTCAGGGGAATTTAAAATAAGAAGGCGTAGCTAACACGCAAGGCAAATAGAGAATTTTAAATGGCAGGATCAAAAATGGCCGCTTAGTGCGACCATTTGACAATTATTTAAGTTGTTGTTCTAAATAAACAATTTATAAATAAGGTTAGCTCTTGGCTACGTTTGCAATGCCTTCAAGTTGAAGTACTGGAGCGGCGTCGATGTCTTCTGCGTTCATCATTGATGATACTCGCTGCATTGAAGAAAGCAGTAAGCTTTGCTCCCACGGCTCTAGGTTTTGGAATTTTTTAACGAAGTTATCTTGCAGCGGTGGTGGCGCATTGTTTAGCAACTCTTGACCTTTTTCAGTCAGGTTTGCGTGTACTTTGCGGCGATCTGACGAGCTGCGAACACGTTGTACATAGCCATTCAGTTCCAAGCGATCGATGATCGTGGTTGTGGTGGCTTGGCTTACATTGGTGTGATTAGACAATTCTTTGATCGTCACATTACCCATTTCTTGGATTGCTCTCATTAAGATTAATTGAGGGCCAGTCAAACCATACTCTTTACTCAGCTTCTTCGAGTGTAAATCGATAGCGCGAATAATTTGGCGAATAGCGACCAGGATTTCGTCATGTTTGTCCAAGATGCAGACCTTTGTACTAATATACTGTGAATGGTTTTACAGCGTCGAAGCGATGAAATGTCTCGAGTGATTACGTCACGCGCGCTCGAATTACACTGTAAATTGATAAATTACTTCATTGATTTTTCCGCATTGTACTGATGTTCATACTATTCTCAATCTTTTCTATACCACTAAACTTGCGTGGTACGGCACTTTTGCTTAATGAAGGGGGAATGAAAGCTTCAATGAAGACAAAAATAATGAACCAGAGAATACAAACTCAAAGAATAATATATTTTAATAATCATAGAGGTAGAGAGATTTAATCCTCTCCACCCAATAAAAAACCAGCCTCACTAGCTAAGCTGAAAAACGAAATTTTACGCAGCGGTATTCATCTGAAAGTTACCCGTTAGCGCGTTGTAAAACTCGCTGTTATCCAAAATCCCTACCAATTGATTATTTTCAACCAACAGGATTGGGTGATTACTGATCTGCTTAAGCTTAATCGCATCACGCATACCAATCTCCGGGCTTGTCACTACCACACTAGACGCGTTAATCGCGGTTAGGTCGTCAGACTCGCTCCACTCAACAAGCGCCAAGGTAGATTCACCTTTCACCGATAAAGCCCCTTCATTCTGTTCAATCCAGAGATCTTTAGAATCGCAGATCTTCCAGCTTTCATTCTCTTGCGTCAGTGAATCAAGAGGCTGCATTAAAGAGCGACCTTTAAGCACATTCAATGGATTGGTGTGAGCAACGAAGTCTTTTACGTATTCGGTTTTTGGCGTCAGTACGATCTCTTCAGGCTTACCGTGTTGAATCAGTTTGCCTGACTCCATGATCGCAATGTTATTACCAATCTTCAGCGCTTCGTCTAAATCATGACTCACGAACAAAATCGTTTTGTTAAGCTTGTTTTGCAATAAAATTAGCTCATCTTGCAACTGCGCACGAATCAGCGGATCAAGCGCTGAAAACGGTTCATCCATAAGAAGAATGTCGGTATCCATCGCAAAGGCACGCGCTAGACCAACACGTTGCTGCATACCGCCAGAAAGCTCATGCGGATACTTGGTTTCCCACTCTGCCAAACCCACCATTTCAAGTTGTTCACGCGCTTTAGCACGACGAACATCTTTGGCTACGCCTTGCATTTCTAGACCAAACGCTACGTTGTCTAATACATTAAGCCATGGCATCAAAGCAAACTTTTGGAAAACCATGGATACACGGTGAGTACGAAGATGACGCAAGGTCGCTTCGTCGCACTGTTCACCTAAATCAACCTGCTTGTCTCCATCTTTGATCGCCAATGAGCCACGGCTGATCTCATTCAGGCCGTTAACTGCGCGAAGCAAAGATGATTTACCAGAACCAGACAACCCCATCAGCACACAAATCTCGCCTTCTTCAACGGTCAGCGACACATTATCTACGCCAACCACTTGGCCAGTCTCATCAATGATCTCTTGGCGAGTTTTACCTTGGTCGAGTAGCTCAAGCGCTTGTTTCGATTTATTACCAAACACAACATCGAGATTCTTAATGGTAATCGCGTCCATTGTCTTTTTTTCCTGAGAGTTAGACATGATTAAGCTTCCTTCTGGTTTGGTGTTTTGCACAAGCGGTCAAGGATGATTGCGACTAATACAATCGCTAATCCAGCTTCAAAACCTTGTGAGATGTTCACTGTGTTCAATGCACGAACAACAGGTTTACCAAGTCCGTCAGCACCGACAAGAGCGGCGATAACCACCATCGAAAGCGACAACATAATACATTGGGTTACACCCGCCATGATGCTTGGTAGAGCCGCCGGTAATTCGACCTTCATCAGCAATTTCATGCGGCTTGCACCAAACGCTTTACCCGCTTCAATCAACTCTTCAGGCACTTTAGTGACGCCTAAGTAGGTTAAACGAATCGGTGCAGCTATCGCGAAAATAATGGTAGAGATTAAGCCAGGAACAATACCCAAGCCGAATAGAACCAGAGTTGGAATCAGATAAACGAAAGTTGGGACTGTCTGCATCAAATCAAGGATTGGACGCAAAACTGTATAGAGCCAAGGACGGTGAGCAGCCATGATGCCAACCGGTACGCCAATTAATACGGAAATCGTTGTCGCCGCAAAGACGAGAACAAAGGTTTCCAGCATTTCTTGCCAATAGCCGAGGTTAAGAATAGTCAGCAGCGCTGCGACCACAAAGATCACTAGCGAAGGTTTACGGTGTAAGTACCATGCAATCGCAGCAGTCATCACGATTGGCAGTGCAGGCGGCATCCACTTAAATACATCGACTAAAAACATAATGACGGTTTCTAGAAAAATCGAAATAGCGTCAAAGAATCCTGCTGCATTGATTGTTAGCCAATCAACACCCGCTTCCATCCATTGTCCGACAGGGATTTTGTTTTCCGTAATAAAATTCACAATATTGCCTTTTATTATGGGTGGGCTACTTCAAACCAATCGATAAATTGGCAAGCCCACCTTTATTATTTATGTAGCTGTTGAGATAGGTAGAACTAAGCTTTAACTTGCTTTAGGTATTCAGTAACGGCTTGAGTCGCTGATTCACCTTTATGCGTTTTTACGTTGTCTAACCAAGCTTCAACTTGTTGAGGGTTCTTGTTCAACCATTGTTGAGCCGCTTTTTCTGGCTTCACTTTTTGGTTAAGAATCTCTTCCATCAACTGGTTTTCCATCTCTAGAGTGAATTCTAGGTTTTGTAGAAGTTGACCGACGTTTGCGCACTCAGACAGGTAGTTTGAACGAACGTTGGTGTAAACATTCGCGCCACCGTAGTTAGGGCCGAAGAAGTCGTCACCGCCAGAAAGGTATTCCATTTCAACATTGCTGTTCATCGGGTGCGGAGCCCAACCAAGGTAAACAATCCATTGGCTACGACGTGCTGCGCGTGACACTTGAGACACCATGCCCGCTTCACTTGATTCCACTAGGCTGAAATCTTTCAAGCCAAACGCGTCTGAATCAATCATTGATTGGATTAGTCGGTTACCGTCGTTACCCGGTTCGATGCCGTAGATGCGGTCTTTAAATTTGTCGGCATGTTTTGCTAGGTCTGCGAAGCTTTTTACGCCAGAGTCATACACGTATTTTGGCACAGCTAGCGTGTATTTTGCGCCTTCAAGGTTGGCACGCACGGTCTCAACCGTGCCCGCTTCACGGTACTTAGCAATATCGCCTTCCATGGTTGGCATCCAGTTACCTAGGAATACATCAATATCGCCGTTCGCCATTGAAGAGTATGTCACCGGTACTGAAAGTAGGTCGGTTTTGGTTTTGTAACCAAGGCCTTTTAATAGTTCAGAAGTAACGGCGGTTGTTGCGGTAATGTCAGTCCAGCCTACATCAGCGAAGCGGACGTTTTCACATTGCTGTGGTTCAATAGAAGCGTTAGCACCAAATGCAAATGAACTGATGGCTAATGTTGCTAATACCTTTTTTGTAGCGGTTTGTTTATGTTGAGTCGTCATAATGATTCCTTTTTATCTTTCCTTTTTCTGCCCTAACTCATACTAATCAGGGCAGTTTTGCTGACTTTTGACTAATTTTGGTTGTTACTTTTTATTATTTTTATATCAATAACAGAGGCTTACGCTTCTCTTACTGGTTTATTGATTCTTTGCTTCTCTTGCCATTCAGGTGCAATCCACACTGGAACGTCCTGCTCTTTGAGCATTGGCTTACCCAAAATCAAATCGGAAGCACGCTCAGCCACCATAATGGTCGGGGCGTTCAAGTTTCCGTTCGGAATAACAGGGAAAACAGATGAGTCAACAACGCGCAGATTATCAATGCCGCGAACGCGACACTCTTCATCAAGCACTGCCATTGGATCATCATCAGCGCCCATTTTGCAGCCACATGAAGGGTGGTACGCACTTTCCACGTTCTGTTTAACCCATTCGTCGATTGCTTCATCGGAAGTCACACTTAGACCCGGCTGAATCTCTTCACCTCGGTAAGCATCCATTGCTGGTTGAGACAAAATCTCACGCGTTAGACGAATACAATCGCGCCAATCTTGGCGATCTTGTTCAGTCGAGATGTAGTTGAAAATGATCTCTGGCTTGGCATGCGGATCAGCAGAAGTGATCGCAACCGTACCGCGACTCTCTGGCTTGTTAGGCCCAACGTGTACTTGGAAACCGTGACCATCAAAGGCCGCTTGTCCGTCGTAACGCATCGCTGCTGGTAGGAAGTGATATTGAATGTTTGGCCACTTCAATCCTTTGCGAGAACGAATAAACGCGCACGATTCAAAGTGGTTAGTGGCACCAAGGCCTTTACGAGTCAAAATCCATTCTGCACCAATCATGCCTTTGCTGACTAAACCAAGCTTGCTGTTGAGCGTGATGGGTTCGTTGCAGTGATATTGGAAGTACACTTCTAGGTGATCTTGAAGGTTTTCACCGACACCGCTTAGTTCGTGTTTAACTTCAACGCCGGCCTTTTCAAGCACGGCTTTCGGGCCGATACCAGAAAGCTGCAGCAGTTGAACCGAGCCAATAGAACCCGCAGAAGAGATCACTTCTTTGTTCGCCACAGCCACCTGGGTATTGCCTGACTTTTCAAACTCGACACCAACCGC
This sequence comes from Vibrio sp. 10N.247.311.47, assembly GCF_041467535.1. Taxonomy (NCBI): domain Bacteria; kingdom Pseudomonadati; phylum Pseudomonadota; class Gammaproteobacteria; order Vibrionales; family Vibrionaceae; genus Vibrio; species Vibrio sp. 10N.247.311.47. The sequence goes on along the minus strand of NZ_JBFSUR010000021.1, from coordinate 50,675 downwards.
TTTCAAGCCTGATTGACCTTCTAAGTCTTGTGCTTCAAGTAAGAAACGACGCGCCACGATACCTTTCTTCAAGGTCAGGTTTGAACGCTTCAATGCTCGACGTAAATAAGCGTTAGAGGTTGAGGCTCTAACACCCTTGTCTACCGTCATATGCATAGTGCCGAAGCCTTCTTGCTGGTAGCCGTTGTAATCGTTGGTTTCTGGGTAACCAGCGTCTTTACCTGCATCGATGAATGCTTGGTAAAGCGGGTTAAGCTCCATATCGTTACCATTACAAGTGCCGACAGGGCCATTGTCACCACGGTATTCATCACCGCCTTTGTTCCATGATTCAGCACGGCGGAAGTAAGGCAAGCATGCTTGATAGTTCCAACCCGCTGCACCCTCTTCTTCCCATTGGTCAAAATCACACGCGTGGCCACGAACATAAACCATGCCGTTGATCGATGAGCTACCGCCTAACACTTTGCCACGTGGGCAGTGCAGTTCACGTCCATCAAGGCCCGGTTCTTTCTCTGTTTCAAATTGCCAAGCGTACTTTTCAGTATTCATTGGGTAAGAAAGCGCGGTTGGCATTTGGATAAAAATACTCTTATCCGTGCCACCAGCTTCCAGTAATAAAACGCTATGTTCACCGCTTTCCGTTAGCCTATCCGCTAACACACAGCCGGCCGAACCCGCGCCGACGATAATATAATCGTAGCGTTGTTCCATGTTTTGATTTCCCTGAGATGAGTCAGTAGGGCTAGCTCTGTTAAGCTAACCCATAAAATTGAGTGTTACGCGTTAGGCATAAGGGCTGGCGTAGTCGCCAAGTTCAATAAGAATGCTCTTAGTCTGCGTATAGTGAAGTAGAGTTTCTGGTCCATTTTCACGGCCAATACCCGAAAGCTTGTAACCCCCAACTGGCATTTCTGCTGGTGAGTCACCCCACGTATTAACCCAACAAATACCCGCCTGCATTTGGTGAATAACACGGTGCGCACGAGAAAGGTTTTGCGTGAACACACCAGCCGCAAGGCCGTATTTGGTGTCGTTTGCACGGCGAATCACATCGTCTTCGTCCGAAAACTTCAACACTGACATCACAGGGCCGAAGATCTCTTGCTGAACGTGAGGCATGTTGTCTTCGCAATCCACAAACACGGTTGGGATAACAAAGTTGCCGTTTTCGAGGCCGTTATCTGTCACTTGATAGCCGCCCGTCAGCAGGGTTGCACCCGACTGTTTTGCTAGCTCAATTGCTTCAAGGACTTTTGAAAGGTGTTCTTTAGAAATCAACGCGCCGATCTGAGTCTCCATGTCCATTGGGTTACCAATGATCAGCTTCTCAGTGCGTGTTTTAAGTTGATCGATGAATGCGTTGTAGATATTTTTGTGTACATAAACACGGGTACCGTTAGTACACACTTCGCCTTGAGTGTAGAAGTTTGCGACCATCGAAGCCGAAACTGCATCATCCAATTTCGCATCATCAAACACGATCATTGGTGACTTGCCGCCAAGTTCCATGGTGACTGATTTCAGTGTCTTAGCGCTATCCGACATTACCGCTTTACCGGTACCGGTTTCACCTGTGAACGACACTTTCGCGATATCTGGGTGCGCCGTTAGCATCTGACCAACACGGTAATCGCCCTGAACTACATTAAACACTCCATCAGGAAGACCAGCTTCGGTAAAGATCTCTGCAAGCTTTAGAGCTGTGAGCGGCGTCTCTTCTGAAGGCTTGAAAATCATCGCATTACCCGCAGCGAGTGCTGGAGCCGATTTCCACATCGCAATTTGGATAGGGTAGTTCCACGCGCCGATGCCCGCACAGATACCTAGCGGTTCGCGGCGTGTGTAGAAAAATTGAGATTCACTCAGCGGCTGTTGGTCGCCTTGTAGCGTTGGAGCCAAGCCAGCAAAGTATTCAATAACATCAGCACCAGACGCCACATCCACTTCAATTGCTTCTTGCAGCGGCTTGCCCGTATCAACAACCTCAAGGTTTGCAAGGTCATTATTTCGAGCTCTAAGTATTTCCACTGCCTTCAACAGAATGCGGCTGCGTTCCACAGCGGTCATTGCAGACCATACCGCAAATCCGCGTTTCGCAGATTCAATAGCACTGTCGACATCCGCTGAAGATGCTTGGCCTAGCGTCGCGATAGGTTCACCGTTGGCAGGGTTAATGCTATCAAAGGTTTCACCAGAGGTTGCTTTAACCGCTGCGCCATCGATGTATAACGAGTTCATTTCCATTTGAGATTCTGACTTAATTATTGTTATTAGACTCTACTGGTCTATATGTGAGTATTGGGTGCGAATAGTGGTCGCTCTTGCTCTAGGTCTAGCTCAAGGTCTAGCTCAAGGTCTAACGCTACCACTGCGATCTATTTGCTGTGACACGAGTAGAACGTAAGTTGTTTATCTAGATAATCATTGATAATGGCACGCGCCTTTTGAGCATCGATACCATCTGGGTTTAGTGTGCCTCTCAGCCATAAACCATCAATCAGAGACGCAATCCCGTGAGCAACGAGATCCGCTTGTTCATGATTCAAAATACCTTTCAACTCAAGACGTAAGTGTGAAATCAAACGTTTTTCATTCACACGCTGCAGTCTTTTCAGCTGCTCGTCATGCATTGAATATGACCAAAATGCCAACCACGCCTTCGCGACCTTATTTTCTGCTTGGTAACCTTCGAAGTTACCATCGATGATCGCGTTGATTCTCTGTTGGTGAGCATCAACAGGAAGTGCTTTTAGTGACGTGGTGATGGTATTAGAAAGTTGGCGAAGGATTTCACGCATGGTCTCTTCGAGCAGCCCATGCTTCCCGCCAAAATAGTGATTAATAATGCCAGTGGAGACTCCCGCTTCTTTGCTGATCAACGCAATACTCGCGGCATGCAAACCCACTCGATCAATCACCGTCATGGTGGCTTGAACAAGCTGTGGTTTACGTATATCAGGCATCCCAATCTTCGGCATTTCTCAGTCCTTTTATTTTATATTGAACGTTCAGTTAAATATAAAATGACAGAAATTTAGTTAGGGTTCAAATGATTATTTAAAACAAACTCGTAACAATACAGCATTCAAAACAACAAAAATCATTATGGAACAACAGCTTAAATATCATCTAGAGCACTAACGAAAACAATTAAAGATTTGAGGTGTGATAGTTATTGGTCAAATGTTTTTACTTAGAAAGTTCAAGAATCAATCAGTGAGAGTCCTTGTAGAAACTTTTTGGGGAGGGAGTGGAAAGGAAGTATCAAGGAATTTTCATACTGAAATTTAAGACAAGGAAATCCACAATCAACACAGGTAACGAATCAAAAAATGAACAAAAAAGGTTGGCGACAACAGCGTCATCACCAACCTTCTCAGTCGTTTCTAATGTTATTGCAAGCCTAAGCTACTCAATGCGTGTAATGAAACCGTATTTATCTGACTCAGCCTTTGTCACCCAGTGTTCGCCAGAAGCCGGAGCAGAATCCAACGTGAAGATATAGAAGTCGATTCCTTTGTCTCCCATTACCTTTTTAAAGTAGGTCGCTTGCTTGCGATGGCTTTCGTTCGTGTATGGGAAGTCTTTGGCTGTTTTATCATCCTCAGCCCAACTGTGCACACCAACCTGCTTATTAAGCTCAATGGCTTTAGTGGTATCTGCTCGTTGCAAAACTCGTGGGTTACCCGCAGCGAAAAGATCCGTGCCGCCAGAGAACACCGACCCCGTAGGCGTTACGATCGTCGTCATGTTGTTACTGTGGATCATGCGACCGGTGTACATATTGATATCATCGTCGGCACTTCCACCAATATGGTTGGTAAACTTCAACGTCATCTCACTGCCTTGATACAATTTCACGATATCAAAAAGCTGAGAATAGGTTGATGCGCCTAGAGTGGAAGTAATGCGATCAACAGCGCCAGTCTCGTTGAGCACATCACGGTAAAAAGCGTTGAAAGCAAACGAGGTGGTTATCGTTACCTTGTTCCCACTTTTAGTGTTACTCAGAATGGTAGACCCAAGGCTAGTCACGTATTGAACCAGTTCATTGTGATACTCAAGCTCGACGGGCTTATGAGTATTCGTCGTCGTGTTAATTAACGTGGTGTCATTGCCGATTGAGCGTTGAGCCGCACCACAATCAAACACGTCCAAACCCTTGCTCTCTGTGTAGATACCGCAGCTATCAAATCCTGCATCAGGGAGGTACAGATCCACACTTTGACCTAAACTATCCGCAAGCCTAACCACTTTTTGCTTATCACTAATATCTTCCGCAAACAGAACGATTTCATACTGCACACCGTTGTAATCAAGTTTTATGGATTCTTGGACCTCTTGTCGCTCTTTATACAACTCACCCAGTTTCGCTGATGAAAATACGTAATCCGCTTGAGGTTTTGCTTGCACTTTGGTGGCAGCTTTACCTGAGTTAGAGCTTGAATTACAGCCCGCTAACAGAATCAAAGGTAACGCCAGTAATGCATTTCTATAGTCGTTCATACCGTTATTCCCAAAATGTTTGATGAGAAAATTCTATTGTTTAGCGCTGAATTTATCTGTCGTGGAAATGTATGAGAATGTCGAGCCTATTTGAACGATGTTTTTTATTTTCCTATAAATGCCAATTCATCATTGAACTAACTTATAAAGTGTTTAATCATTCGCTTTAGGTATTTGGCGAAGCATCTGAACTTATATGCAATAGCGTATAATCGTAATGGTTCATCACGACGAAGACTCGCTCACCTAATCTCAATAAGTGAAACGCACGACAAGGCTGATAATGGAATGACAAAACCTAAAATGATCATCGTGGAAGACGATTTGAAACTTCAGAAAATGTTGCAGGACTACTTCGTCGCGCAAGATTTTGATGTCACGGTGTTGGACGATGGCAGTGATGCCGCATACACCATCCTCACGGAGCAACCTGACATCGTACTGCTGGATTTGATGCTTCCTGTAACTGATGGACTTACAATCTGCCGACAGACGCGTACGCACTATAAAGGTAAAATCTTGATGCTCACTGCTAGCGATGACGACTTTGACCACGTCGCTGGTTTAGAGACAGGGGCTGATGACTATGTCACCAAGCCAATCAAACCAAGAGTTCTGCTGGCCAGAGTTCGTTCGCTATTACGCCGCCAAGACACCAATACCGCTTCAATCGATGACTCAGACACCCTTCAGTTCGATCAACTCGTTCTGAAAAACACTTATAAGAAGTGTGAACTTTCAGGTGCGGTTTTATCACTCACTGACAGCGAGTTTGACCTACTTTGGTTATTGGCAAACAACCCAGACACGCCGTTATCTCGTGACTACTTGACGCAAACATTGCGCGGGATTGAGTACGACGGAATAGACCGGACGATTGACAACAAGGTTGTACGTCTAAGAAAGATTTTGGGCGACGACCACACACCAGCAGAGAAAATTCAGACCATTCGCGGGAAGGGTTACTTATTTGTTTCGACCGCCTGGCGTTAACCTCGCTCAATACGAGCGTAATAAAAGAGAGCGATTATGCGACGTATCTTTTTGGAGTCCTTAATAGGGCTGTTAGTTTGCTTTATGGCCGGCCTTGTCGCCTACGAGATTAGCGTCTATCAGCTCAATACCGACTACGAATACGTACTGGAAGATTACGAAGCGGCTGCCCACCAGCAATTGATCGAGAACATCGCTAAAAATCAAGGCCTTGAAGCGGCTCATCAAGCGATAAACCAGTTTGTAGAAACCACACGAAATAAATTGGTTACATTCAGCCCAGACGATGAAATACCCAGCCCCGTTTCAGAGTTCTTCAGCACGAATCCGAATACCTTTGTTTTTCACGATGATGAACGGGACCTATGGTTTCGCTTAGCAAGCAGTGACAATACCTATCACTACCTCCCCAACAGTGAAGCGTTCGTTAGGCAAAAAATAGAGTTGGAGGATGACCTCATTTGGTTGTTCTTTTTAGCGAGCTTTATCTTATATGGGTTATGTCATCTATTTATTATCTTCCGCCGAGTTAAAAAGCTTGAGGCTGCCACTCTGCGTTTTGCGGAGGGCGATCTCTCGACACGAGCCGAGACTTCAAGTGGTATTGCGATTGGTTCACTGAACAAATCCTTCAACCTAATGGCCGACAGAATTCATCGCTTGGTAGAAAGTAATCGCTCACTCACTAATGCTGTCGCTCATGAACTGCGCACGCCAATATTCCGTATTCAGTGGCAAGCTGAAATGTTGAAAGACACCCAGCTAAACGCAGAGCAAGAAAGCACGATTGAGAGTATTGTCGAAGACACGGAAGAGATGGAAAAGATGGTCGATGAACTATTGTATTACGCCAAACTCGATAGCACTGACCTAGAAAACTTAAAAAAGCCATTAGAGATTCGAGACTTTCTCGACCACGCAATGGCGCGTTGGAACAAAGACACTCAGCTCAACATCGACCTATCGCTACCAGAGCAACCTAGCTCAATAATGGCGGATGAAACGCTATTTAACCGAGCACTAGATAACCTAGTGCGTAACGCAATGAAATTCGCACGCTCACAAGTGTCGATTGCAGCGACCGTGCATCAAGATCAGCTACAGATTGCGGTACACGATGACGGTGATGGTGTGGCTCAAGAACATCAAGCTCGCCTGTTCGAACCCTTTTACGTTGGCGACAAAGCGCGTAACAAAGCCAAGAGCGGCCATGGTTTAGGGCTGTCTATCGTCGAGAAGATCTGTGCTCAACACGGCGCTACCGTGGAGGTAGGTCAGAGCCAAGCCTTAAAGGGTGCGGTATTCACCATTACCATTCAGCTATGTAATGATTCCGCTGACAAACCCATACAGTAACTACAAAACACCTCTGGAATAATGTTCAACATCGGTCGGGAGATGCTGTCTCCCAATGAACTTATTGAATCTAAATTCCAATCTTTCTTAAGGTGTTTGTATGAAAAAGTTATTAGTTGCTTTAGGCATTGTTTCTCTAGCGGGTTGTTCTGGTATTAGCCACAACGAAGAAGTTTACACAGCGCACGCTGAAAGCTTCAACATTGTCGGTTTCCAAGTTCCAGGTAATACTCAAGACCGCGCAATGGAATTAGTACCTGAAGGTGCAACCGTTGATACGATTCGCTCAACAAACTCTGATACGAGCTCTGTTCTGGGTATTATCAACCGTATTATCGGTATCGACTACGTACAAGTTGGCGGTAAAAAGCAGTAATTCGCTATAGTGACGTTAGCCACGTACCATAATTAAGTGTCGCAGTTGCCTACCTATATTCAGTAGCCTGCACAAACTAAGTTAATCTAAGCCAGTGACCCGTCGCTGGCTTTTTTCATCCAGCAGATTTTGTGCTCTGTGCCAAACAAGTGCCCGATTCCCCTTCCCTCTTTTAACTAACAATTCGAAAAATAAGCCGAAAAGTCTTCGATTTCTTATCAAAATTGCCCCTAAATTCGCTAAATGGCCTTCTGTTTAAAGTGACACTTTCAAATCGTTGATCCTTCTATCAACCCAAAATCCGTTAATTGAGGCACAGATCAATTTACTCGAAAATCTTAATTTCCAAGAGAAATAAACACTTAATAAAAGTGTCACGATTTTATAAATAAACATATAGGTGCGTTCAAAAATAAACAGAAATGATAACTATCTGTAAATACGAGAAATATAAGTTTCATGAATAAAAGAGATCATTGCCATGCTACTAATTAATCAGATCGAATGATGTAAATTCGTTGTGATAATTTTGTTACGTTTTCATGGATTTTACATGGAAAGAGAAAATAACAATGAAAATGAAAAAGCGTTTAGTTGCCGTTGCTATAGCCAGTGCTATGTCTTTATCAGTACATGCAAGTGAATCCGTTCAAATCGATCAACCGATCAACTTTACTAGCTTCTCTGGGTTAAACGCTCAGTTAGGAGTCAGTAACGCCTCTAGCTTCAAGATGGTGAAAGAAGTAAACCTGAAAAAGCGTGGTATCTATAAAGTTAAGATCCAGCAGAACATCTGGGGAACACCGGTATGGGGACATTACCTAAATGCCACCCAAAGTGTCCAAGGTGGCGCACTTAAGTTCGTTCAAGGTCGCTACCTTAAAACAACGACCTTAGAGCGATCTTTTGTTAAGCCATCAATCAACAGCGCTCAAGCGGTTGAACTCGCAAGTAAAGATCTAAAGACTCAAGGCTTAACCAGCAAATCTCTAGACAACGTTCAACATCAGCTATTTATCTATCAAGGCTCTGTGAAGCAAGGCATCGGACAGCAAAGCGTAGATAAAACACGACTAGTGTACGTTGTCTCTTACCTAGTAGAAGGCAGTGAACAGCCGACTCGACCGTTCACCATGCTAGACGCGCACACAGGCGAAGTCATCGACCGCTGGGAAGGTATTGCTCACGCACAGATCGGTACAGGCCCCGGTGGCAACGAAAAAACAGGCATGTACGAATACGGCACCGACTACCACTACCTTGATGTGGTAGAAAATGGCACAGAGTGTGTGATGGAGTCTGAAAATGTCGTTACCGTTGACCTAAATGGTGCGACAGACGGCGACACTACTTACAGCTACGAATGTCCTCGTAACGAACATAAAGAAGTGAACGGAGCATTCTCACCACTCAACGATGCGCACTACTTCGGTAACATCGTATTCGACATGTATAAGAACTGGTTCGACACTGCGCCACTCTCTTTCAAACTCATGATGCGTGTTCACTACGGAAATAACTACGAGAACGCATTCTGGGATGGCAAGGCAATGACCTTTGGCGATGGTGAAAGCTTCTTCTATCCACTTGTTAGCCTAGATGTGTCAGCACACGAAGTGAGCCACGGTTTCACTGAGCAAAACTCAGGTTTGGTTTACGCAAACCAATCCGGTGGTATGAACGAAGCTTTCTCTGATATGGCAGGTGAAGCGGCAGAATACTACATGAAAGGCACCAACGACTGGATGGTCGGCCGTAATATCTTTAAAGGCGACGGAGCTCTACGTTACATGGACGATCCATCACGAGATGGTTCTTCAATCAATAATGCATCCGAGTACTACGATGGCTTGAATGTGCACTACAGTTCGGGCGTGTTCAACAAGGCCTTCTACCACCTTGCAACCACGCAAGGCTGGGATACTAAAAAAGCGTTCGAGCTTTTCGTGCTATCCAACCAAATCTACTGGTCAGAAAACAGTGACTTCTGGCAGGGTGCTTGTGGCGTGAAAAACTCGGCAACAGACCTTGGCTACAATGCCGATGACGTTGTTTCTGCGTTCGGTCTTGTGGGTGTTACCCCATGTGCAGAGCCACCACTGCCACCAGAACCGGAATATCAACGCCTTGAAAATGGTGTTGAAGCCGCAGTTGCTGGTGAAACAGGTTCGAAAACTTACTTTGATATCGAAGTACCATCAGGCCAAGAGAAACTGACGATTGATCTTGCTGTGTCTACGGGTGACCCAGATATTTATGTCGGCCTAGATTATGCGCCAAGCTCTCAAGAGAATATCTGTAAGAGCGAAACCGTGACCGATGAAGTGTGTGTGATTGAAAACCCAACCGCAGGTCGTTACACGGTTAACGTTCTAGGTTACTCAGATTACGCAGGTGCAAATCTGAAAGCGTCGTACGAATCAGGCAGCGCTAACGTGCCGCCCGTCTCTTCTTTCGAACACACGATTGTCGGTAAAGAAGTCGAGCTACGCAGCACAAGTTCAGACAGCGATGGTCAAATCGTTTCTTACCAATGGAACCTTGGCGATGGCAACACACAAACCGGTGAAGTGGCTCGTTATACCTACGCTGAAGCTGGCGACTACGTGGTGACTCTGACCGTGACTGACGATGCAGGCGTTGCAACATCAACAAGCAAGTCGATCACGATTGAAGGTGACTCTGCGGAAGGCTTCCCACTAAAACTGAAGTTTGGTAACAAAAATCCGAACGGTAAGGCGCGCGTTAAGCTGGCATGGGATTACGACACCAATGACTACTTTGTGATTAAGCGTAATGGCAAAAATGTTGGCGCTACAGACTTCAACTCATACGTCGACAAGTTCCGTCACAACGGCACAGTAGATGTTGAGTACCAAGTATGTACCTCAAGCGATATCTGTTCAGAAACCAAGCATTACCGTTTCATTAAAACACAATAATCGATAGTAAATTCAGGGCTCCGAAAGGGGCCCTTTTCGCGGTTAACTGTTCAGAAAATGAAACATCTACACAAAAACATCCACGTATTACACAAAAATCACCCCCATCAACATAACAATACTCACCATAAAAAGGACTACAAATGGCTATTCAAAAAAGCATGCTAGCTTTGGCTGTACTCGGAGGTTCTTTAGCCTTAATCAACAGTACTTCGGCTTACGCATCCCTAGGCATCACACCACCAGCGAACGAAGAAGTTTGGATCACCACCGATGCTGACGCACAGCATATAATGACTCAGCATGGCGCAACGGTTTATCCAAGCGTGACCGGAAACAAGCATTCCATCGTCGCGAAAATCAACCAGAAAGAGCTGGCGAAACTATCTAGCCACATGCACGAAGAAACCCACCGTTGTGGTGGCTACATGGTGCACGAAGACAAAGCAAGCGCACTCAAAGCGGCAGCTATGCCACTGACCATGAGCAACTTCGAAAAGCCAGTTATCAGCCATCAAGATACGGTGAACGATCTACTCGCTCAGGTCGAGCCGAACAACATGGTCACGACCATTGAAAATCTAACCAACTTCACCAACCGTTTTTATACTACTTCTACTGGTGTCGCTGCTTCAGATTGGCTTTTAGAACGTTGGGAAACCGAGATTAAAGATGTGCCGTATGCGTCTGCACGCCAGATCACGCATGCCGAGTATCCGCAAAAATCCGTTGAAGTGACACTGCTTGGCGCTAAATACCCTGAAGAGATCGTCGTTGTGGGTGGACACCTTGATTCAACGGTAGGATCTTGGACAAGCGAAGGTACCATCTCACCGGGAGCCGATGATGATGCGTCTGGCATTGCAACGGTAACAGAGTCGCTTCGCCTGATGATCGCCAGCGGTATTCAACCAGATAAGACCATCAAGTTTTATGGTTATGCGGCAGAAGAAGTGGGCCTACGTGGTTCTCAAGATGTCGCTAACGCTTTAAGAGATGAACAAGCCAACGTTGTGTCGGTATTGCAATTAGACATGACCAACTACAACGGTTCGGCGCACGATATCACCTTCATCACAGACTATACCGACAGTAACCTCACCGCCTACTTAAGCGAGCTGATCGACACTTATGCCAGTGACATCAGTTACGGCTTTGATGATTGTGGTTATGCCTGTTCTGATCACGCCTCTTGGCACAATGTTGGCTACCCAGCAGCCATGCCATTCGAGAGCATGTTCAATGATTACAACCCAAGTATTCATACCCAGCACGACACGCTTGAGAATTCCGATCCAACGGCGACACACGCGACCAAGTTCGCCAAACTGGCGATTGCTTACCTTGTCGAAACCAGCCTTGACTCACCGGTTGCAGGCCCTAAAGAGCTGCAAAATGACGTGCCTGTTGAAGGACTTACTGCAGGATATGGTGAAGAGCAGTTCTTCACATTTACGACTCAAAGTGCAGGTCAGTTAACGGTAACATTAACCGGCCCTCGAAGTGGCGATGCCGACTTATATGTGAAACACAACGGCACCGTATCGAAAGCGAACTACGACTGCCGCCCATACCAGAACAGCAGCAACGAACAGTGTGTATTGAACAAGCCAGCGGGTGAATTCAGCATCATGGTGCGCGGTTACCGTAACTTTAGTGATGTCACCATCGTCGCTAACTTCGTTCCTGATTGGCTTTAAGGTTGGTTAATTGACTAACAATTAAACCTAGCAAACACGGCTAAAACTAAAAATCCGCAAGCCCACGATCATAAATAGATTGGAGCTTGCGGATTTTTTATTGTCTTCGGAGAGCATCTCAACTTAATAACCTTTAGTTATCATCAAGCCGTCTTTTTCATTACCTTGCCACAGATGTACTCACCAATCGGCATTGCAGAGGTCGCAGCCGGTGATGGCGCGTTACATACATGTAAGCTTCTTGGGCTTTCGGCAAACAGGAAATCATGGACCAAGGTGCCATCTTTCAGTACCGCTTGAGCACGAATCCCAGCAGGATAAGGCTTAAAATCATCAACCGTAATACTCGGGCAGTATTTGTTCACTAGCTTTAGATATCCCGGTTTCCACCACGAGTTCTTAAACTCGACCAAACCCGTTTTCAAGTGATTCGCAGTCACTTTCCAAAAACCCGCAAAGCTCAGCATCTGCCAAGTGTCCTTGACGCTAAAGTTAAGCTTGCCATAACCTTCTCGCTTCCAGCCTTGAACTGCATTTGGCCCTACTGTTACGGAGCCATCAATCATGCGTGTTAAATGCACGCCCAAGAAAGGCAGTTCTGGGTCAGGGATCGGATAGATAAGATGATTCACCACTTGGTTGTGCTTAGCGTCTAACTGATAATACTCACCGCGATAAGGCACGATTTGGAAGTCGGTTTCGATGTCTAACATCTTGGTCATTCTATCGGCCATCAAGCCAGAACACGTGATCAAGAATCGACTGTTCAGTTGAAGAGTCTGACCATCTACTTTGCACGTTAACTGCACTTCATCTTCTTGCTCATCGGCCATGATCACTTCCGTACCAAGGCTAAGCTTACCACCCGCCTCAACAAACTCTTGGGCCATCACTTCGGTGACTTTTTTGTAGTCGACGATACTGGTGGTTTTGACATAAATCGCACCCAAACCCGTGATATTTGGCTCGGCAAGTTTGAGCTGAGCTTGATCCAACAAATCAACATCAATATCGTTATCGTGGCAACGCTGATAGAGCGCATTCATTCGCTCCACTTCTTGCTCATTGGTCGCGACCAACAACTTACCGCAGTTTTCGACGGGGATATCGTGTTGGCTACAAAAGGCGATGGTGCGCTCTACGCCGCGTTTACAAAAATCCGCCTTTAAACTGCCCGGAGCGTAGTAAACACCAGCATGAATCACCCCGCTATTATGGCCAGTTTGGTGCTGCGCGAAACCACGTTCCTTCTAGACTAAAAGGATACTTTTATCAGGGTGAGCTTGCTGTAATTGCCAAGCCGTAGACACGCCAACAATGCCGCCACCAACGATAATATAGTCGTATATTGAGTTCATAATATTCCTACATTCAATCCTTTTAATTATAGGGAAGACGCGACAGTGTTAGACCCGGTTTGAGGTAACTTTTTTTCCTCACTTTCTGATTCCATTTTCACTTGATTAGCATCGTATTTACGACCGCTGTAGATAAAGATGCCAACAAAAATGGCAACACATACCAAACGGATCACGACTGAAACATCAGGCCATACTAGAGCTATACCTACCGCAACCAACACTACTCTAGTAATAATATTAACTTCGCTCTCTAGATAACCTTCAATCGCCGCGATAAACGCGTAAGTACCAATAACAGCAAAGCCACCCGTGACTAACACGGAGATCACATCCCAACTTACCAAGTTAGTGTAGGCAATCAACAATGGTACTAAATACAAGCCTTTGGCTATCTTCCATGCCATTAATCCCGTTCTCATCGGGGGTGTTTTAGCAATGGTTGCAGCCGCAAATGCAGTTAAACAAACAGGCGGAGTCACGTTGCTGTCTTGCGATAGCCAGAAAATGATCAAGTGGGCAGAAAGCAGTGCAAGGCTGATCGCTTCTAAGCCAAGGCTCTGTTCAAGCAGAGTTTCCACAAAATCAGCAGGGACTAACGCAATCATCTCTTTGGCTGTTTCAAGTGCCATTGGCGCGTTCAGCAAATCAAGCTTATCTGGCGCAGCCAACATGAAGATAGCTTTCGCCTGTTCCGGTAACTGTCCCGAAACCAACAGGTCGAGCAACTGACTTTCAGCAATCAGTTTATACAAAGCTGGTGCAGACAGAGTACCCAACACGATATAAGCCGCGGTTACTGGTAAGCCCATGCCCAGAATCAAAGACGCCAGTGCAATTAAGGCGATCATCACCAGTAACTCGCCATTCGCCCAGCTGTTGATCATCAAAGAGAAGGTGTTACCAATTCCCGTAGTGCTAATGACATTAACAACTAGACCAATACCCACTAGCAACACAGCCGTGGTCGCCATGTTTTTTGCGCCTTGAGAAAGCGCTTCGATGATCGCCTTTGGACCCATTTTGTGATTTTTAGAGAACCATGAAGCCACCACGACAGACAGAATCGAGATGCCCGCAGCGTAAGTCGGCGTAAAGCCCTTCACCAACAGAGTCACTAACACCGCTAATGGGATCAGGTTGTGCCAACCCGACAGCAATACTTTCAATAGAGGCTCACAGCCAGAAGTCACCTTTTGCACACCACTGCGTTTTGCTTCGATGCGCACGAAGAATGCCACAGACAAAAAGTAGATAAGCGCAGGAACGAAGGAAACCGCAATAATATCGACATAAGGAATTTGCGTGTAAGAGGCCATGATGAACGCGCCCGCACCCATCACAGGTGGCATCAGCTGCCCGCCAGTAGATGCAGCCGCTTCAACACCTGCCGCGAAGCGCGAAGGGAAACCTGCCTTTTGCATCAAGGGAATACTGATCACGCCCGTCGATACTGTGTTTGCTACGCTCGACCCGGAGACTGAGCCCATCAAGCCGGAGCCAATCACGGCGATGAAGCCGGGGCCACCAATCACTTTGCCTGCCGCTGCGCGAGACACATCAATGATGTAATCACCGACACCCGAACGCACTAAGAATGCGCCAAACAGGATGAACATGAACACGAAGGTCCAACTGATTCTTGAGATCGAACCAAACATCCCTTCTGATGAATAAAAGCTTCGATAAAGTAACGTCTCAAGGCTTAAACCCGGAAAATGAAAAATACCGCTGGTCCATTGTCCCCAAAGCACTACATAACTTAAACACACTAAGATAAGCACTGGAATGAACCAGCCCATAGTGCGTCTAATCAGCTCAATGACGATGGCAATCGCCAAGATAGAGAAAAACCAATCACTGGCGATAAATTTTACGCCTCGGTCATACAACGCATCTTCTGCAAAGGGGATGTAGATAAGACAAGCCAGAGCCGCCAAGGCAATTCCGATATCGACCGCCAGAGCTATCTTGCTCTTTTTCAGTGAGATATGAGCGGGATACCAAAGCGCGCAAATGATTGCGAAACCAGCGAAATGCGTCGCCGAAATCCAAAGCTCTGGCAAGGTAGATAAGGTATTAAACCAAATATGTAGGAGGGAGAGTATCACTCCCATTGTCGTTATTGCTTTGCCTACCCAAGGGAAATCTGTTCGGGTAGGCAATTCGAATTTTTTCAGTTCCTGCTGCAGCGAATCGCTCATAGAAAACTCCTGCTCTCCACAGCCAAACGCGCAGAGAAAATCCATAAAGTAGGGTGGTGCGTTTTCACTTCAAATAATCGAACGAATCGGAGACGGTCAAATCAAACAAAGCAACCGAAACATATGAAAACGCACCAAGCAATTAATTAACGCGAATATTCAGTTCACGCCAAATAGCGAGTTAAAGATAAATGGCTAATCGAAGACAAAGGGTTAGTCGACGATCAACTCAGAAGGGATTTCTATACCCACTTCTTTATAGTAACGAGCAGCACCTGGGTGAAGCGGAACAGGAAGGCCTGCGATCCCTTTCTCAAGTGCCATTGCTTTGGTTGCTTTGTGGATACCTTGTAGGAAAGGTAGGTTTTCATAGATAGCTTTGGTCAGTTGATACACATCTTCTTCAGAAATGTCTTCACGAACCGCTAGGAAGTTAGGTTGGGCAATCGTAGTAATTGGTTTATCGACACCTGGATAAGTGTTTGCTGGGATCTCATACTTGGTCCAAATATTGTAATCACCATTCGCTTGTTTGATTTGTGCATCGGTAAACGACAAGATTTGAATATCTTCACCCAGTGCTGCAAAGGCTTGCGTCACCGCACCAACAGGAACACCAGCAGGCGTGTTCATACCATCAATTGTGCCATTTTGTAATGCGCTCGCACTGCCACCATAACCCATAAAGGCGAGTTTAAATTGTTCTGGGTCCACGGATAAGCCTTGCATGATTTGACGACCTGAGTTTTCAGTCCCAGAGTTCTTCTTACCGATAGAGAATTTCTTACCGTTTAGGTTCTCTAGATCGCTTACCGTACCTGTTTTTGCTAGATCTGAACGCACAATAAAGTGTTCTACGTTTTGCCATAACATGGAAACTGAACGCAGTTGAGTTTGTCTGCCAGATTTCTCATATGGCCCTAAACCCTGCCAAGCCCAAGCACCATACAAACCTTGTAGAATAGCGAACTGAGCTTCGTTCTCGTTCAACAACTTTACGTTCTCACCCGAGCCCGCAGAGCTGATAGCCGCTAAAGAAAAATGCTGCTTAGGCGCAAGCTTAACTTTACTCAATGTCGCTAAGGCCACACCCACTGGATAATAGGTACCACCCGTTGAAGCCGTCGCTAAAATATAGCTGCGATCTTCTTCAGCTGACGCATTACTGATAAGGCCAAGAGAAGCCATTGCTAGCGCTAAAGTTTTAACCAGCTTGTTGTATTTCATTGTTACTCTCCATGTAGGGTTATTCACGTTATATTTTTGTTAACAACAATAGATAGCAAGCGTAATGCCAGTTTTTAACTATTTGTTTTAATTTACTTTTATTTTAAAACCTATTCAAAATAAGCCGTTTTTTGCTTATTCCCCTGTTATTAAGTAAGCCATTTTTGGCTTATCGGCTACCGGAATTAACACCTGTAGATCGGGAAGCAAGTCACACCATGTTGCAGTTGTGTGATCAATGTATGTAAATTGATAAATATGCAATGAGCCATTTATTGCTCATTAAAAATCAACAAGCACTGCGATGAAGCCGCTCTCTAAGGGTCAACATAGTCACTTCGATTTAACCCATAACGCACCATCTTTTGGTTCAATGTTCGACGAGGTAAATCCAAATCTTGCATCACGTCATTGATACGCCCTTTATAACGAACTAAGGCATCATGAATCACTTTCCTTTCAAAGCTCTGTACTTGAACCGCCAAAGGGATGCCCGCCGTTGTGGACTCTGTGACAGAATTGGGACGACACGCCAAAATATCCCCAACGGTCAAGCTTTCATCCAATGCAAAACGAATCGCAACATTACGCAGTTCACGCACATTGCCCGGCCACGCATACGAGAGCAGTGCATAGCGATCAGCCTCACTGGCTATACGTGTTTCGGAATTGGCTTCTTGGGTGAAGTGTTCAAACAAAAGTAAGGCATCTTCTTCACGCTCACTGAGTGGAGGCAAATGCAGCTGGGCAACATTCAAACGATAGAATAGATCTTGGCGAAAGTCGGGGTGATTCAGTAGATCGCTTTTCGAGGCAGAGACCACTCGTAGATCAACATGTTGTTGCTGATTCCCCCCCACGCGTTCGACGACATTATCTTGCAAGGTGCGCAGCACTTTTACCTGCATCGACAGCGGCATACTCTCTATTTCATCAAGGAACACTGTGCCTTTGTCGGCAAATTCCAGCTTACCAATGCGTCGTTTGGCCGCACCAGTAAACGCTCCGGCTTCGTGTCCAAACAGCTCGCTTTCAAAGAGATTTTCTGGGATTGCGCCACAGTTGAGCGGAACAAACGGATGGGTTTTACGTTGGCTGAATTCATGTAAGCAAGAGGCGACCAGCTCTTTACCACAACCCGTTTCACCATAGATGATCACGTTGGTGTCTATGGAAGCGACTTTCTGGATTTGCTCGCGCAGTTCACACATCACTTTACTGCGACCGATCAGCACCTGTTCAATGCCCTTAAGGTTATCCAGATAGTTCTGACGACTGTTTCTGTCTTGGCCACTTTGATGTTTATCTACCGCTTCCGATACCGTTTGAGACAGACGCTCTGGGTCGAATGGCTTCTCAATGAAGTCATAGGCACCTTGCTGTAAGGCTTTCACCGCCATATCGACATCACCATGCCCAGTAATCAAAATAACAGGCACATCTGGCACAAGACCTTTGAAACGCCCTAGCAGATCAACACCATCAATATCAGGTAAACGAACATCGGTGATAATGGTTTGAAAATCACCCTGCTCTACGGCGTTTAACGCATCTTGTCCTACTTCAAATGCGGTGACATCGAAGCCCGCCAGCTGCAACCATTGGCTGGTTGCTTGACGCACAATCGCGTCATCTTCAATTAAAGCAATACGCTGCATAGTTTGGTTCCGCCACTCTACATCTGATTAATATCGTCCACGGTATGTAAAAAAACCTCAGACGAAAAGGAGCTAGCTCCCACTTTGAATAACACTCCTTTAACAGTTTAATAATGTTTGTTAGCTTCGATTTGTCTCATTCTCCATTCGCTTAAAAAGCAAACATAAAACCTTGTCAAACCACTAGCTCAAAGAGGCAAGCCACTAATTTTAAAGGGATTTGATCAGAAATGATGAATAACAATCGATATTGGTTATTCCTGTGTACCTGTTTATTGATTGGTTTGGTGCAGGTCACCACCAAGAATGGCATCAGCCAGTGGAAGCTTGAACAAGCCCAACGCTATGCCGAACAGCGCTTCCTTGGCTACATTGCCGAAGCAAGGCGAACCCTTAAGCGTTTCTATTATCTGCCCTACCTAGTAACCAATGATGAAACCAGTGTGCGCTTCATTGATGGTGAAGCCCGCCTAGAAAAACGCATTAAGAAGCAGCTGATTCAATTGGATAAAGCCGCCAACACCAAGGGCTGGTATCTGCTTTCTGGCGAAGGGGACTTGTTGGTATCGAGTGTTGAAAGAAGCAAACTGAGCAATAAGAACGCCAGTACAATTGTTTCGAAGATCCACCAACAAGGTGGTGCGATTTCAGTGGTGACAAAAAACAAAGGCGTGACACCCGATTACTTCATAGCGGCACCCGTATATCGAGCCTCTGATGTGGTTGGCATTGTCGCGGTGCAAATCGATTTGTCATTGTTAACCGATCAATGGTTTGCCGATGGTGAGGCGATACTGTTTCAGAACCCTCGCGATCAGTTCTTTCTCTCCAGTGACAATAGGTTGAGTGCCGATTGGTTCAATGACACCTTCAATTCTCAGCCCACAGCGACAAAACGTGAGCTGTATGACCAAACCCATATTCGCGTGTGGCGATTGCAAGATAAAGATTACCTAATTCAGTCCATCAAGTTAGACGATCTGAATTGGCGTTTAACCTACCTAACGCCATTAACCAGCCTCAACCAGACCACGAACTGGATCAGCTGGAGTGTGGCGGTTGGCTGTCTTTTCATTCTGTTACTGTTGGTTATTCTTTACCAAAGACGCCAGAAAAAGCTCAGCAATCTGAGAATCCAAAAGCTTATCGAAGAGTCTGAGAAACGACTGTCTGGGATGATCAATAAAACCCATGTTGGGTTAATACTGATCGATAAACACGGACGCATTCACGATATCAACCTGATGGCGAAGAACTACTTTTCACTATCTGATTCAATGATCAATAACATCAAGGCGTGGCAGTTATTTGAGGCAGGTAACCCGAATTCAACCACCTTGCAACTGCTCAAAAACTTAGAGCAGCATCAAGAGCTGGCCGAGATAACTAGCGTCGAAACCATGGCAAGACGCAGCGATGGCAGCTACTTCCCTGTTTTATTCTCTATTAGCGCCTTTCCTTGGCATGCGACGACTTACTACCTGTGTACCGTAATCGATATCAGCAAACGTAAGAAAGCCGAAATTGCGGTGCAAAACGCCAATAAAACGCTACAACTGCGGGTCGAAGAGCGAACTCAAGATCTAAAAGATGCGCAGCAAGAACTTGTCGAATCTAGCAAACTGGCTGCACTAGGGCGGATGTCGAGTGCGATTACTCATGAACTCAATCAGCCGCTTACTGGCCTAAAAACCCTACTTTCGAGTAACCAGTTGCTGATGGAAAGAGGCGAGACTAAGATGTTGAAAGCGAACATGGACTTAGTCATGAGCCTGATCGACAGAATGGCTAACATGACCAGCCAATTGAAGTCGTTCGCCTTCCAAAGACTTGAAAAGCCTTACCCAGTTTCACTGACAGACGCACTGCAAGAAACCCTGCGAATTCATCAAGCCGAACTGGAAAACGTCGATATTCGCGTGCGTGTCGCTTCCAATATTTCGATGGTAATGGGAGAAGAGGCGCGACTTCGTCAAGTGCTTGGTAACCTGCTTAGAAACGCTGTCGATGCCACGCAGAATCAGAAACCAGCAACCATTGTGATCAGCGCTCATACCGAGCAACAACGCGTGATCATCAAGGTTCAAGATAACGGTTGTGGTGTGTCTGAAGATCAACTCGAAACCATTTTCGAACCATTTCATACCAACAAAAAGATGGGCGAAGGCTTGGGGCTCGGGTTGGCTATCACAGCGAACAACGTGCGCGATATGCAAGGCACATTAATAGCGAAGAACAATTCAGACCAAGGCATGACATTTACGTTAACACTAAACAATAGCGATAGTGAGTAGTTACTTACACAGACCTTGAACTCCACATTCTATTGAAGCGCTAGAACTAAAAAACCGCCCACAGAGGGCGATTTTGATTCACTTATTGGCGTGTGACTTATTCACTAATCCGTTAACGACTTACTCAGCTAACTGCTTCAACAACAGTTCTGTTGGGCGCACAATCGCGATGATCGATTCATCGTAGATTTTCGCTGAATCAGACAGTATCGCTTGGTAGGCATTCACGTCAGCTTCTCTTACCTTCTCGCCAGCTTGCGCTTTAGCAATCAAAGTTAATGCTAAATCTGCAACTTCAACGGTTTTCTCTGCAACCACCACAGTCTCTACCGAAGACACGTTACCAGCGAAGACAGTTTCCGCCGCTAGTGCAGCCGATTTAGCTTGCTGATAATGCTCTGCAAGTTGCTCTAGCGCCTGCTGATTGCCTGTCGCCACTTCATTGACCAAGTCTTGCATCTCATACACCGCGTAGCTTTCTACTGGCAAAGCATCCACGAAGCGATTTAGGCGCTCGTATTGGCTGTACAAGGTGCCCTTAGGTTCAGTGGAGTTCCACTTTTCCCAGTTGCGAGCATAGTATTGAGCCGGCTCGGTGTATTTCGCTAGCACGCGCAGGTCGTGAATATCTTGGCCTTTGGCAATGCGCTTCAACAGCATATCAGCATCTGCGTGATGACGTAGCCCTACCGATACTTCCGACCATGTATCCATTGCTTTCATGCGCTTATACATACTGCGTTCGTCTGTCAGTTCTGCATCCGACCAGAAACGTTCTGCAATTGCATAACTGCGAGGCCATAGGTAGTTTTCGACCGTGAGGCTGTCTTTGTTTTCTAGCCACATGGTGATCTCGCCGCCTAAAATCAGCTCTTTTTCTTTGTCGGTTAGCTCCGCGGGGTAGCCTCCGTTTGGCTCAGGGATCACGCTGCCTTCTACATCGCTGCTCGCAATCACTTCGCCTGTGGTTGGCCAGCGCACGTTACCAATTAACTGATAGCTGCCTTCCGCAAACCCATTTGGATTCAAGTTCAGGTTGAATTCGGTATACGACATGAAGTTATCGAAGTGGCCGACAAAGGTTTTACCCGGCACATAATCAAGGATGTAGATCTCTTCACGAGACTTACCGTTGTAATCACTGAACGCGCGGAAAGTACCGTCTTGCGCTTCAATGATAGTCAGTGTTCCCTTACGTGGGCTGCCTTTAGAGCGAGGCTTTTGCCATTGGTAAGTCACAAACTTCTCACCACTGTGCAGCTTATCGTCAACCGTGATGCCACTTGGCATTGGATCATTGCGATAGTGGTAACTGGTTGGCTGAGGTTGGTCTAGGTAGTAACCCGTAGACAGAATACCTGGGTAGCCCTCTTTCGCCGCACGACCGATACTGTCGTGTCCTTGCCAGCTTTGAATCACGATAGAAGTTGGCAGATCTTTATGCCAAATCTCATCCCAACCCGTCATCTTCTTGCCACGCTCTTCCAGCATCTTTTCAACTTTTACGTTGAGGTAAGACTGTAAGCCGCGCTCGCCATCGATATTGTTCTCTTCGATGAACTCTTGGTGCTTTTCGCTGTTTTTCCATTGCGCATAGTTCGGCTCATCGCCACCAATGTGGAAGTACTCGTCTGGGAACAGTTCTGTCACTTCATCAAACACGTCGCCCAGCATTTCATAGAGCTCTGGGTTAAGTGGGTCCATCAATGGCTCAAATACACCCCAGCCACGTTCTTGTTCGTAGCTTTGACCTTCACCACCCGACATCAAGCGTGGGTAAGCGTGCGCCACAGCAGAAGAGTGTCCCGGCAGTGAAACTTCTGGAATAACACGAATACCAAGATTACGAGCGTATTCCACTAAGTAACGGACTTGGTCTTTGGTGTAGTAGTTACCATCAGCGGTTTCAGACCACAAACGTGGCCAAGATTCCGTTTGAATGCGGATACCTTGATCGTCCCAGAAGTGCCAATGGAACACGTTCATTTTCGCAGAAGCCATCGCATCTAGCTGACGAATCAACACATCAAATTCAATGAAGTGACGCGAGGTATCGTAAGAGACTCCACGCCAACGAAAGCGGGGCTCATCAACAATGGTTACGGCAGGAATATGGTAGCCAGTTGCTGTGGTTTCAACGAGCTGTAAAAGGGTTTCGATGCCGTGAATAGCGCCATATGGGCTTGGTGCGCTCAGCGTGATTTGCTCACCCTGAGTCGTAATTTTGTAAGACTCTACAGAGTCGATGTTCTGTACTTCAGACTTTGGCGCCGCGTCGATATCAATGATCAGGTTCGCTTGGTCTGCGCTATCAACCTGCCAGTTTAGAATCGGCACGCCAGTTTGGCGCTCTAGGCGATCGATAAAGCGTTTCGCGGTGTATTCAACGCGATCAGAGTTAAAGCCTTTGATGTAAACCTTGAAGTTACCGTCGACCTTAACTTGCCCAGCTTGCAGCTCGACTGTTTGTGGATACGGCATTAAATTTAGATCGGTATTCGGAGCCATTGCTAACGCCATTGGGGACACTACTGAACTTGAAATCAATAGAGACAATATAGTTTTTTTCATTATTAGTTTTCCTATATAACGGGCGTTCTGTTTTGTTTATCGGAGGCAATTCACAAAACAGAACCATCAACCACTGCTGTTGTTTATCTTTATTTAAAACACTTATCTTTATTCCAAACGCTTCTCGTTAGTTCACAAGAGCGACCGCTTCTCGGACTAACTCCGCGATCTCGTCCCACTGTTCGTTCTCGATCATCTTCGGAGATACCATCCAAGTACCGCCACAGCACACCACGCGATCCACAGCTAGATAGTCATTAACGTTGTGTTTGCCAATACCACCAGTAGGCATTAGCGACACATCAACGTAAGGTGCGAGTAAAGATTTCACCATGTTGATGCCGCCAGACGCTTCTGCAGGGAAGAACTTCAAGAAGTTAAGACCAAGCTCTAGCGCTTGCTCTACTTGGCTTGGGTTGTTTACGCCCGGAACGATTGGCATGCCGATCTCTTGGCAGCGTTTTACGGTGTTTGGATTCAGGCCCGGTGCTACGATGAATTCGCTGCCCGCCTCTTTCGCAAGGTCGATCTGCACTGGCGTTAATACTGTACCAGCACCGATACACATCTCTGGGTAGGCATCACGCATCGCACGAATCGAATCCGCTGCCGCTTCGGTACGGAACGTCACTTCTGCGACTGGCAGGCCGTTTTCTACTAACACTTTTGCTAGTGGAATCGCATGTTCCACCTTGTTGATTTGAATAACAGGGATAACTTTGAACTGCTTAAGTGTGTTGATCATTTCTTGAGACATAATAAATTCGCTTTGTTTTTCTATTTTTTAATTAAGTGATTCATAGCGCTTACCGGGATGATCGCGCCTGAGTATTGAATAACGGTAGAAGCCAGTTGGTGACCCAGTTCAGCTGCATCATTGGTGCTCTCACCTGTAAGACGCGCCGCCAGATAACCCGCAGCGAAGGAGTCACCTGCTGCGCAGGTGTCGACCACGTTAGAAACACGAGTCGCGGATACATAACTCTCAACAACATCGCCTTGTTCAACTTGAACAATCTTGCATGGCTCACAGCCACGTTTGATGACGATCTCTTGGCAGCCTAAGCGAAGGCAGCGTTGTTGAACGCTCTCGCCATTGCCCCAAACCAGCAGGTCGTCGTCTTCGGTAATCAGTGCAATGTCGACCAATGGTAGTAACTTGGCGTACCAATGCTGAGCTTGTTCAGTCGTCCAAAGTTGCGGGCGATAGTTGTTATCAAAAATCAGCTTGCCGCCTTGATTTGAGAACACGCTAATAGCTTTGAATAAGCGCTCACGATAGGCGTCATCTAAAATCGCGATACTGATACCGCTGATGTAAACCGCATCGACTTGTTTCTCGGTCAGGGCGATTTCAAGCTTATTCAGATCACTAGCTTGAAAGTAAGATTTGACTGCCGCGTCGTTGCGCCAGTAATGAAAGTGTCGCTCGCCTGTCTCGTCGGTTTCAACCATGTAGAGTCCAGGAAGCTTGTTCGCAATGCGTTCGACGAAATTGGTTTGAATGCCTTCTAGTTGCCAGCTATCAATCATATTTTGAGACAGCTCATCACTGCCAAGCCCTGTCGCATAGTGCACAGAGAGGTTTTGATGTTGAGTTAAGCGAGAAAGGTAAAGTGCGGTATTAAGTGTGTCACCGCCAAACTTTTTGGTTAATGGAGAGCCGCTGATTTCGACCATACATTCGCCAAAGAAAGCAATATTGAAATGAGAAGATGCAGGCATAGCCGATCCTAAAATAGAGAGATATATGTGGGAGAAGGCCCTGCCACTAAGCAGGGCCTGAATTAAGCAAACCAGTTGTGGAGACTAGGTTTAGCTTGTTTGATTTGCAGGACGTTGAGGTGCCGCTTCTTCTTCAAGTACGCCAGTCTCAGACATTTCCATCTCCATCAGAGCACGCTCGTCATCAAGAATCGCTTTTGCCATTTCAGGTGTTACTTGGTTAGCCGGAGTCACTAGGCTCACAACCACACCTGCCGTTAGAGCAAACAGACATGATGGGATAACTGGGTTGCCCCAGAAGGCTGTGTAGTCAGCGTTTAACATTACTACGAATGAAGCTACAGAAGCACCCGCTAGTGTTGCAAGCGCACCTTGCCAGTTGTAGCGTTTCCAGAATTTACCCAACATACCGCACACAAACATGCCCGACATTACGGTTGAAATCATTTTCGTGATGTAGCCAATGATGTCGTTTGACGTTAGTGCGAACAACAGTGCAAAACCAATCACCACAATCAGTGCCAAGCGAGAATAGTTCACCATTGACTCTTTGTTTGGTACGCGGCCAGTGAACATCACGTAAACATCACGAAGTAGGATAGAAACACCTGCTATCGCATCTGAACTTGCGCTCGACATCGTTGCAGAAAGACCCGCGATAAGAACAATCATGCCAACGCCAACCGGAAGAACCGTTGCAGCTACGTATGGGAACGAGTAGTTCGGGTTATCCAATGATGGGTCGATTGCGTGCGCAGCCATACCAATGATTGCTGGAATAATAGAGAAGAAAAGGTACAACACACCAGAAGCGACAAATGAGCGACGGATAGTTGAAACATCTTTACCAGAGTAGATACGCTGACGGAATGAAGGTGTTGCAAGTACGCCCACACCGATAACCACAGCCAGAGAAACAGCAGGCAGAATGCCCAGTTTATCGATTGCTAAAAAGCTTGTAGCAGCAGGGTCCATCGCAGCGTAAAGGTTATCCATGCCACCAATGTGATCAACAGACATTACCGCCATTAGGATGAAGCCAGCAAAAAGAATGATTGCTTGAATCGTATCGGTCCATACAACTGCTGTGTAACCACCGATAACAACGTAGATAGTGAAAGCTGCAGCAATAATAATTTTCGCAAGGTTAAGGTCGATGTCTGCAATCCACGCTAGGTACATGCCGCCACCTAGAATGTGCGCACCTAACCAACCGATTGACGCGATAAAGATAAGTAGGCCAACCACGTTTTTTACGATTCGGTTAGCGCCAACGTAATAAGCCAGCTCTTCACTCATGGTCATGAAGTTCAGTTTACGAACCGGAGCAAACCAAAGTGCAAGCAATAGGATGCCCACAGCACCGCCAATTCCGTACAGAGCACCTGCCCAGCCATTTGCGTAGCCGAAGCCAACCGCGCCCATACTTGAACCCGTGCCGACCATAGTCGCAACCGTTGTACCAAGTACTAAGAATAATGGCAGGCCACGGCCGCCTAATAAGAAATCTTCGCCAGATTTTTGATTACGCGAGACAAACCAGCCTAACCAAATTAGAAAACATACGTACACGCCGAAGCCTGTAAGAAAAAGTGTGCTGTTCATTTGACACCTCTCAGTGAAATATTGAGTTCATTCTTGAACTTTATTTATGATTCATTCATTTTTATATTTCATATAATTACTTTATTGATTTTATCTATTTTAATTAAAGTAATTTTTATAAATGTAGGGTGAAAGTATTAAAGGATAATAACAGGGATGACTAACCCCTAATACTCTCTAAGTAGGTAATTGTGATTAGGTTATTACTAAACGCGATCCGCGCGGTAGCAAGTCACATCTACTTCAACCTTCACGTCTACCACTAGGTCACAGACCATGCAGATACGAGCCGGTGGGTTAGCACCGAAGAACTCTTTGAATACCTTATTAAAAGATTGGAAGTAACGAGAATCCGTTAGCACAACCTTTACGTGCATTACGTCTTCTAGGCCGTAGCCCGCTTCAGTCATGATATCGACACAGTTTTGGATCGCTAGGCGAGACTGGTCAACAATGCCACCCTCTACCACTTCACCATCTGTCATCGGTGTCTGGCCAGAAACGTATAGGAAACCACCCGCTTCAGTTGCGCGTGCAAATGGTAAATGTTGTCCGCCTGTACCTGTACCGCCTTCAACACCGTAACGTTTAATAGTCATTTTTTAACTCCACTTCTTTATAGATAATATTGGTTCTGTTCCAATATATTTAAATTAATTCGTCGTTTTCTTATTACTGTATATTTAATAAAATAATTAAATTCTAATTACGGTAAATAAAAACGCCTGAACGATTATTTTTTACTTTTCCTTTTTGGTAAGTTAACTCACCATTTACAAATACACTTTCGATTCCCTCAGCAACTGAAATAGGGTTTTCAAATGTTGCTGTGTCTTTAATATTCTTTGGATCAAATAAAACTAAATCGGCAAATGCGTCTTGGCGAATCTCACCTCTTCCCGCGAGGTTGTAGCGCTTCGCAGACATTCCGGTCATTTTGTGAATCGCTTCTGGCAGCGCAAACAGTTTTTCATCTCGGCAGTAGTGGCCTAAGACTTTCGGGAAAGTGCCCCACAATCTTGGATGTGGATGCGGGTCATTTGGTAAACCATCAGAACCAACCATGGTCAGCTTGTATTTCAATACGCGCTTTACGTCGTTCTCATCCATGCAGTGGTAAACCGCACCGGCTGGTTGAAGCGCTTTTGCTGCGTCCATCAGTGGTAGGTTCATCTCATCAGCAATCTGCTTAAGCGTTTTGCCTGCATGTTCAGGCTTTGCTTTAGACCAAGTGATGAAGATGTCGAAATCGTCTGTCACCTGTTTCAGATCTAATGTCGAAGAGCTCGCTGAGTATGGATAGCAGTCGCAAGACACATCTTGGTGCTCTGAAACCTTGTCCATCAAATCAAGCACTTCAACAGTTCTGCCCCAGTTGCCTGCACCTGCACATTTAAGGTGAGAGATAACAACGGGTACTTTCGCGTATTGCCCGGTCTCAAACGCTTCTTCCATCGCGCTTAAGATCTCTTCGAATTCAGTACGCATATGCGTGGTATAGATACCGCCATGACTAGACAGCACTTTCGCTAACTGCATCACTTCATTGGCGTTGGCTTGTTTCGCGCTTGCGTAAGCCAAACCTGAACTCAAACCCAGTGCACCCTGCTCCATCGCTAAATCAAGGTTGCTTTGCATTGCCGCGATTTCTTCTTCGCTTGCGGTGCGTTGCAGGTCGTCCATCACTTGGTTACGCAGTGTAGTGTGGCCAACTAATGCTGCTACGTTCACCGCTGGTTGCGCTTGCTCTACCGCTTGTGCATACGCCGCAAAAGTTGGGTATTTAAAATCAGCCTGCGCACCTAAAAGATTCATTGGGTCAGGTGGATCGCCAGCCAAAACCGTTGGCGATGCGCTGATGCCACAGTTGCCAACAATCACGGTTGTCACACCTTGGCTGATCTTAGGTAGGCAGTCTGGATAACGAATTACGTTGGTATCGTCATGTGTATGTACATCGATAAATCCAGGAGCCAATGCTAAGCCTGCTCCCTCAACCAACTGGCCACAATCTTCGTGATCGATTTGACCAATTTCGGCGATTTTTCCATCAAGGATTGCTACATCGGCACAAAACGATTGTTCGCCGGTGCCGTCAAACACCTCTACATTTTTGATTATCGTATCGAACAACATTTTTCACTCTCTCAATCCACTCTGTTGATGGAGCTATATTAGAAATCCAGCCGATTATTTTCAGTGACAAAACACACATAATATTTTAATTTGTGTGATAGTTTCTATCACAAAACACATTATAGACATATTTAAATATTAAATAACAACCACTTAAATCATGTTAGGAATCAGCAATGAAACATAACCCTGCACAAAAAGATGTTATAAAGTATCAAAAAGATAGTTTCATCTTGACTGAAAAAGGCCAAAAAGGGAGAGCAGTATCACAATCTGAGAACGGTGTTTATCGACTGGTTGATGAAGACATTTCGCTTCCGGTAGCAATTATCAAACAATCAGCGTTGACCAATAACCTGAATTGGATGCAATCATTCGCCGATCATCATCAGGTTAAATTGTCGCCACATGGCAAAACATCGATGACGCCTGATTTCTTCCGTCAACAGCTAGAAAATGGCGCTTGGGGAATTACCGTTGCGACACCTGCACAAGCAGAAATTGCAGCAATGGCAGGCGCAAAAAGAATCATCATGGCTAACCAATTGGTAGGTAAAACCAACATGGCGATCATCGAACAGCTTATTAGTGAGTTCGACGTTGATTTCTATTGCTGTGTGGATTCATCGGTAAACGTGCAGCAACTCAACCAATACTTCGCCAACAAAAAGCAGACGCTAAAAGCTCTAATCGAGTTTGGTGTTCCGGGTGGCCGTTGTGGTTGTCGTTCACCTCAAGAAGTTTTAGAACTGGCTCAAACCATTCAAGATACGCCTGCACTTTCGCTAGCGGGTATTGAGGTGTATGAGGGCGTGATTCATGGCGACAATGCCGAGCAAGACATTCGTACCTTCTTAAACCAAGCGCTGACCTCGGTCGAAAGCCTCGCATCAGATGGCCTAATTGCAGGGCAACCTATCATCACTGGTGCAGGTTCGGCTTGGTATGACGTGGTTGCAGAATGTTTGGCGAACCTAACCGATTACTTGGCGATCATCCGCCCGGGCTGCTATGCCATTCACGACACAGGCATTTACCTAGACGCACAAAGCAAAGTGTTGCAGCGTGCCCAAGCAAACCAAGGTTACGCGTGTGAATTGGGTGGAGATCTGGAATCGGCACTTGAAGTATGGGCGTATGTAATCTCTCGCCCAGAACCGACCAAATTAGTGGTTGGGTTAGGCAAGCGTGATGTGGCCTTTGATGCGGGTTTACCTATTGCCGAACGCGGCTATCGCAACGGCGAAGCGATCTCAGTGAAAGGGCTGACTGCGACCGCCGTGATGGATCAGCATACCTTTGTTGAAACGGACGGCTCTTCTGAAATTGAAGTGGGCGACATGATTGCATTCTCAACCTCACACCCGTGTTTAACCTTCGATAAGTGGCGCCACATTGCCATCAGCGATGACGACCATCAGGTAACAAACTGGGTGGAAACCTGCTTCTAGTTCGATTTTTCAATAAGCTAGAATCAGCGAAACAATAAGATATACTAACGGGGCTAACGCTTAGTTTTAAACGGCTAAATGGCTAAAAAGCTAAAGAGCTTACTTCTTACGAGCTAGGTTCTTAATAACTAGGTGATAACGATTAGCCCCATCAACAAAGGATCAGGATTCTTGAGTTTAGAAGTAGATATCATTTCACAGATAACGGAGCGTTTTCCCGCTCTTCGTGATGCAGAGAAAAAAGTCGCTAAGCTGATCATGGACGACATTGATTTTGCTGCCAATGCCAGCATCACAGAGCTTGCTGAAAGCGCTCAAGTGAGTGAAGCCACCATTACACGTTTTGCTAAAGCGATCGGTTGCAGCAACGTACGTGATATGAAGATTAAGTTGGCTCAGACGCTAACCGTTGGCCAGCGCTTTATCCTCGAACCGGTTGACCAAACGGGTTATCAAGGTATCTACGAATCGATCAAGCAAAGCCTAGACATCAACCGCACCTTGTTCAAAGAGCAAGACGTTGAAACCGCAGTCAGCTGGCTGCATAACGCCAGACAGATCATTGCTATTGGTATGGGTGGTGGTTCAACCATTGCTTCTCAAGAGCTGCAACATCGACTGTTTCGTTTAGGCTACCCAGTGGTGTCGTACAACGATGGCTTGATGTCACGTATGGTTGCTGCCACGGCAGATGCTAATGACGTAATGGTGATGATCTCTGCGACTGGCTTTACACCAGTGATCACAGAAACGGCAGAGCTGGCTAAGCAGTACGGACTTAAGATCATTGCGATTACCCCACAAGATACACCGCTAGCAAAAATTGCCGATATCTTGTTACCCATCAAGCATATGGAAACCGACTTCATCTACAAGCCGTCGGCTTCTCGCTACGCTATGTTGGCGTTAGTGGATGTGCTTTCTATGGGAATCGCAGTCAATCACAAGAACCGCTCGCGCGACAAACTGCGTCGCTTGAAAGTTGCGCTCGATTCTTACCGAGGCGGTGGCGATAGACAGCCTCTCGGTGATTAACGAATCAAGGATAGAATGAGCTTAAATTCACGCGCGCGGCAGTCTTTCACAAGCTCGTATAAGCTCATTTCTAATCCTGTGATTTGGATACCAGCATCCATTAGTCGACGGATTGCCAGATCTTTGTTGAGTGCCGTTCGTGAGCTAACACAGTCGCCAACTACCTGAACCTTGTACCCAAGTTCCAACAACCCCATTGCGGTTTGATAAACACAAATATGAGCCTCAATACCACACACTAACCAAGTCTCTACATCCTTGGCTTGAACCGCCTCAACAAACTTGGGCTCATCACACGCGTTAAACGTGAATTTAGGTATTGGTTTAACATCACTCAAAAGGTCATGGAGTTCATCAACCGTCGCACCTAGCTTCTCTGGATTCTGCTCCAAACGAATAATTGGCAGACCCAAAACCTGTGCGCCCTTAATCAACTTTCCACAGTTAGAAATAAGTGTCTCATTCTCATCAACAAGGCGTGCAAGCTTACCTTGTACGTCCACAACCACCAAACATGTATTTTGTTTCATTAGCATGTGTATTCCTTGTTTTTGGCAGCCTAACTCACTACGCAACCGGATGAGCATTTTTTCTACTATGTAACGATTCAACTTACAAAGCCATACAGTAATAGGTACAAGACTACGGAATAATACTCACCAACGGTCGAAAGGTCGCAAAATAAAAATAATTGATACTGGCATGACATTTAAGAGTGAGTAACAAAAATGAACAAGATAACAAAATCAGCATTAGCACTGGGTTTAATCAGCGCAGTTTCTCTTCCAGCTTTAGCAGCAGGTACTGACGGCGGTGCGTACATTGGTGGCGGACTTAGTGTCTACCAAGATTCTGACACAGACGGTCACGGTAGCTTAGATTCAGATGGCATGGGCTACAACCTATACGGCGGCTACCAATTCAACCGTATCGTAGGTGTTGAACTTGGCTACACAGATTACGCAAACTACAAAAATAGCGCTGAAAAGCTGTCTCCGACGTCTGTTTCTTTGTCAGCAAATCTTGGTTACACATTCGACAACACAATCCGCCCATTCGTATTGGCTGGTTTAAGCTCTGTTGACCTAAACGCAAATAAGAGTGCTGGTTACGCTGATGACAGCGGTACGGGTTTCCACTTTGGTGTAGGTGTTGAATACACGCCAATCGAACACCTAACGCTACGCTTAATCTCGCAAGCGGATGCAGTAAGCGTAGACGACACGGTCCAATTTAAGAACTCTCAGATATCAGCTGGTGAC
This sequence comes from Vibrio sp. 10N.247.311.47, assembly GCF_041467535.1. Classification (NCBI taxonomy): domain Bacteria; kingdom Pseudomonadati; phylum Pseudomonadota; class Gammaproteobacteria; order Vibrionales; family Vibrionaceae; genus Vibrio; species Vibrio sp. 10N.247.311.47. The sequence continues at coordinate 18,273 of NZ_JBFSUR010000021.1, read as the reverse complement.
CACACGCTTGCCTTCAAAAGCATTAGCTTCGGTGGTTCATACAACTTCTAATGTGATTGAACCACATAGAATAAGCTGAACATACTAATTCACTTTGCTGTTCCACCTTGTCATGAAGGTCACTCAGTAAAGTAAATTTTTTGTATCTACACACCTTAGCGTCATTTCACTTTAGCCAGTTTATCGCTCAGCGCCTTCTATTTGAGCTTTATGCATTGATATTAGAGCTTTCTTGGTAGCGAGACTAAAATAAAGGGATAAGTGACACAGGAAGACAAGACCTATGAATCTACCACGCTTAAACATGTCGATAAACAAACTCCCTTTCGTTTTGGCAGTGTATTACCTGCTTGTCATTAACTTGCCTATCTCACGCGAACTGTTCAATATTCTTAGTGCCTCACAAGCCGAAAGCATTGGGTTTATCATCTCGATCCCATTTTTCTTTCTCGCCGCATTCAACTTTATCTTTCAAGTATTCAACTGGCCGATATTCGCCAAAGCTTTTTTTATCTTGTTACTACTTACTTCCTCTTTAGTCAGCTACAGCATGTTCAACTACGGCATTTTTGTAGACTATGGAATGATAGAAAACGTCTTCGAAACCAACAGCGGAGAGGCTGCTAGCTACCTAAGCAGCTATTCTATTTTATGGTTTGTTCTGATGGGAGGAGTCCCGTCACTGCTGCTTTTATTTACGGATCTTGAAAGAGAATCTTGGAAAGATTTTGCTATTGGGAAGGCGATTGGATTGCTCTCTTCGTTGATCGTCATTGCCATCATTGCCGGGTTGTTTTACAAAGATTATGTGTCGATTGGTCGTAATAACTCTCATCTTAAAAAGATGATCATTCCGACCGAATACGTCGCTTCAACCGCAAAATACATCAACAATACTTACATCAAAGAACCGATTCCTTACCAAGAAATCGGCTTAGATGCGCAGCTAAAACCAGAAGCTAAACAAGCTGAAAAACCAACCTTATTGGTGTTTGTTCTTGGTGAAACAGCACGTGTATATAACTACCAATATTATGGCTATGAGAAAGAAACCAATGCTCATACCAAACCCTATAATCCGATTTTTTTCTCTGATGTTCAGTCATGCGGAACAGCCACTGCGGTTTCTGTGCCGTGTATGTTTTCTAACATGAACCGAAGCAACTACGATCGCGACAAAGCCTACAACCAAGATAACGTGGTCGACATTATGAACCGCGCGGGCATTCACTCTATCTGGCGAGAGCACGATGGTGGAGACAAGGCGGTCGCACATCGAATCAAAGAGATGACTCTCGTCGCCAAAGACAGCGACCCGCTGTGTAATAAAGATGTGTGCTATGACACAGCCATGCTAGAGAACTTCGAACAAGATACTCAAGATCTTAAACAAGATAGCATCATTTTCTATCATATCTCAGGATCTCACGGCCCAACTTACTTTGAGCGATACCCAGAAGATCATAAGAAGTTTGTGCCAGACTGCCCACGTTCTGATATCGAAAACTGCACCAAAGAGCAAGTGGTCAACACCTACGACAACACCATCTTGTACACAGATTTCTTTCTATCACAGGCTATTCAGAAGCTAGAGAAACTCACCGATAAGTACAATGTTGCGCTGATGTACATTTCCGATCACGGAGAATCATTGGGAGAAAATGGCGTCTACTTACACGGCATGCCTTATTCATTGGCACCGAAAGAGCAAACCCATGTGCCTATGATAATGTGGATGTCTGATGGTTTCGCCGAGCAGAAAGGGATAAACCAGACCTGCTTAAGAAAGGCAGGCAAAGAACAGAGCTTCTCCCAAGATAATCTGTTCGACTCTTTACTCGGCCTAATGGATGTACAAACCAAAGAATATCGAGAGAACCAAGACATTTTTTCTGCGTGTCGGTAGTGCTTTTGCTTATGTAAACCATCGGAAAACTCGAGTTGCCTGAACAAGCTCTCCTCAACTTCTCCTAAAAAGAAAAGACCTCGGTCTTTTCTTTTTTTTCGTCGCTAACATGGAGCCAGAGTGCTAATTTATAACGATGAAACAATGAGCTACATTTAATAGAGACAATAATGGAAGAGTACGTCGTGCTCCAAAGACCAACCTGTCTTATTAGACTTTATCTCACTCACATCGATCATTGAACTTACCAAGATTAAGCTCAGTTCAATACGGCACCTGAATGGCGCATAATATCAATGTTTACGTCATATCATTAAGGACAAATGAATGGACGCTTTCATAATTTCAAGCTGGCAATTTTCTGAGGGTGTGGCACATGAACACACCACCAGCCCAGCCTCATTCGAGCAATCAACTTGGTATCACTGTCAAAGAGATGCTGACGGTTTGAGAGAATGGCTCCACAGTAATACGGTTCCAAATGCCATCATCGATTCATTACTTACCGATGACACCCGTCCTCGATTTGAACAATTTGGTCACGACTGTTTTTTGATGATTCTGCGAGGTATTAATCTAAACGAAGGTGCTAACCCTGACGACATGCTTAGCCTACGCATCTTATGGTACAAAGGCACTTTAATATCGACACGTAAAGTTCCTTCAAAAGCGGTCAGTAATCTGATATCTGATCTCAAACAAAACCAAGGCCCGACATCATTACCTGATGTATTACTGGGCATGATACGTGGAATCAACCACAGTATTTCAACCTTCCTAGCACCCGTCGAACTATTAATTGACGAGTTAGAATCTACATCCAATATCGACATAAGATCCATTAACGCTCTACATTCAAGGCTACTCAGACTAAGGCGTTATTTGAAGCCACAGAAATACGTTTTTGAAGATTTAATGAGTGACCTACCTGCGCCATTGAGTAAGCACAACAGTCATATAAAGAACAGCCTTGATACCATCCTGAGAATTAACGAGTCTGTTGAGTTTTACATCGAACAAATTAATGTATTTTTAGCGAGCCTAAGTCAGCAACAAGCTGAAAAAATGAATAGAAATACGTACCTATTTTCTATCATTGCAGGTATTTTCCTCCCTGCTGGGTTTTTCACCGGTTTACTGGGTGTCAATATCGCTGGGATACCCGGAACAGATAACCCGATAGCATTTCCACTATTTTGCGTTGGGCTGCTCGTGGTCATAGCGGCAGAGGTCGTTATTTTGAAAAAATTGAGGTTTATTTAATGGTTGAGTTTTTGCAATCCAATATGTGGCTTAGACAAGTAGTTTTAGGTTTACTTCTTATCACTGTGTATTGGGTGATCAAACGCTTAGGTAAGAACTGGATAGAAACATTAGCGGAAAATAAACGTGTCGAATTGAAGCGAAAGCAGTTCGTGATTAAGTGTTTCAATATTGTTCTGTTTCTACTCTTCATCGCTGTGTTTACGATTGTTCTTAACTTGGGTTTTGGTGATATTTCTCTGTTCTTGTCTTCGATATTTGCGGTGCTGGGTGTCGCTTTATTCGCGCAATGGTCGATTCTAAGTAACCTCACAGCCAGCGTACTAATATTTTTCGTCTTCCCTTATCGCATTGGCGACAGAGTAAGAGTCGCGGAGAAAGACGAAGACATCAGCGGTGTGATCATCGATATCACCATGTTCCATGTTATTCTTCGACACAGTTCGGGCAACATTATCACCTACCCTAATAACCTGATCCTACAAAAAGGCGTAATCAAAGTTTTGGTTGAACCGGAAGCAAAAAGTGAAGCAGGTGATACTGAGCTAACCAAAACTGAAAATTCAGAATCATAAGATCTACTGGTGCCTTAGATATCGGCAAGTCAAACAGATAGACACAGCGAACTGATTCGTAAGATATTAAAAGAGCTTAGTTCGACATGGATTGCAAAACTTGGCGATAAAGGACATTAGAGAGAAGCTTCAATAAGGTAAAAAGTCTAACACCCAATACTTACGCCAAACAAGGCGGATTAACCATAGATGTGTATGGTGGAGTGAGATCTGACTAACCCACCTTTTCTCTATGACGAACGCACTGTTTATAACGTACACCTCTGTCTTTTGTGCCCCATTCGTAGCAAGTTTTATTGAGTTTAGATTTGCGACTAAATATACTGGGGACATCATCAGACGGAGGACAAAAATGAATAATAAAAACAAACATATAGTTTTAATTCATGGTCTATATATGCCTGCGTTGATCATGCAGTATCTGGATAGAAACTTCAAAAAACGCGGCTTTACAACGCACAAGTTTGCCTACAACTCGCTGCGTTTCCCTTCTGCAGCCAAACGCCTCAATCGCTTCGTGAATGCTCGCTTTAATGAATACGATGAGGTCTATTTCTTTGGTCACTCACTCGGTGGCTTACTCATTCGTCACTACTTTAAGTTTTATCAGCCCAATTTTGCCGACACCTGCATTATTACCGCAGGGACGCCGCACAATGGGGCAACTATCGCCAAAACACTGTCGAATCATGGGCTTGGTTTTATATTTGGTTCGAGCAAAATGATCTTAAGCGATGGCCTGGGTGACTACGATATTGATGTGCCGATTGGCGTGATTACAGGTACCTACGACGCCGGAGTCGGACGTATTGTTCTGGGAAGAAACCCGGGCGATGGCACAGTCACACTCGAAGACGCCAACCTGAGAGGAGCAACGGATACTTACGCCCTCAAACTCAACCACACGGCGCTCGTCTACTCCAAAGAAGTCGTAACACTGTCGGCTCAGTTCATCGAACACAGAGCTTTTAAGGACGCTTCATAGCTTATTTCCATTAGCTTTTGCGCGTTGACTCCTGTATCGAGCTCTGTTCTCTTATATGTGAAAGACAAAAACAAAAATACCACTCTGCGATAAGAGTGGTATTCAAAGATTCATTACTGAAAGTGAGTGCTTGTTATACTTTCTATACTTGTTACAAGCGATTAACTCGTGTTGGTAGGAACACCTCACCCAACATGCATCGCACCGAACCACCACCAATGTCTTCAATCGTTTTCACGTTAAATGGTAGCAGCTTGCCATGTGTCGAAAGCTGAGCTAGTTGGGCTGGAGAAAACGCATCGTAAGCCGATTGAGACATCGCGATCACCTTGTCGCCATTCACGGTTTCAAGCTGCAGGATGTTGCCACAGAAACGGTTCATCTGATCAATTGAGATAGAGATAACCTGCTTATCTTTAGCAAGCGACTTCACCACAAAGCGGCGTTCAAACTCAGGAATCACTTCATCACAGATCACGCAGAAGTTATCGCCAATCGCCATCATCACATTGGTATGGTAAATCGGTTGGCCAGACGGTAATGCCGTTTGGAACGAGACCACGCGAGAATAACCAATGCGCTTCGCATAATCTTCTAACACTTCGCGGTCACAACGCTGAGAAAGCGCAGCGTAGATGGTCTTGTTGATATGGTCGATAACCATCACGCCCGTGCTCTCTAGATAAGAACCTTGCGCGATGTAAGACTCTAGAGACTCGCTATGGTTAACAATGCGACCCGACGCTTCTAACGCTTCAATAAGAGCATTTGGCTTAACTTCATTCTGACGGTTTTCACACGCCATAGGGAACGTGAATAAGCTTCCATCACTACAGGTACTAAACCAGTTGTTTGGGAAAACAGCATCCGGAGTTTCAACGCCCAATTCTGGGTAATCAAACTCTACAACTTGCACACCTTCTTTACGCAACGAAGCGACCATAGCTTTAAATTCGGCCATCGTTTCTACTTTCACCTCAGCTTCGGTCAGATTAACTCTGTGCTGAAATTCGTTATCACGTGCTGTTTCTTCGTTAAATTTAAACTCTTTTGGTGGCACCATAACAACGCAATTGGCGTTTTGAACATTAGTGATATGAAGTGATTTTTTGTGTAGGTTTAACATTTCAACCGTCCCTATCTTTTATTTACTTCAGAATTGTAAACAACTTGTTACGACAAGATTCACTGAAAAGAATATTTATTTGAATATTTATCCCAAACAATTACTGCAGATCTTAGATTAATCGGTAATTTTTACTGCAAGATAACAGCACATCAGAAAGAACCAACTGTATGCATATTCGTTAAGTCACTTTATGGATAAATATTCTGATTCCATTTTCTCGCCCATCACGAGTTTTGATTACAATTCAATCCATTTAACGTTAGGATTATCACCGTTGCATAACAATCAATTACGTTTGAAATAAGCTTAACTTTTCCTGTCTAATTCAATCTAAAATAAGCGTCATGAAAGACACTCTTTGGACCTTTCCTGTATCGCTTAGACAAAGTTTTAGTGTTTTAAAGCCAAGTGCCTAAATAGGCGCTAGAACAAAATCCATCGAATGACTTAATACTGATAAGAACCCATGGGCGCTTATATAATTTCAAACTAAGACAGTTAAATTTCGAATCAAGACCATAAAAACAAAGCTGCACCAACGATGCAGTCGCTTATAGATGCACTAGTTTATAAAGGGAAATCTATGTACAAGAAATTTGAAGGCTTTACTGAAGCCTTTCCAAAGGGAGAGCCGATACAACCTCCTACTGGCATACTGGCATTCTGCCGCCATTACACTCGAGGTTTCGAAAAACCATTGATTTTGCTCGGGTTGATGAGCATGACCATCGCGATCATCGAAGTCGCGCTGTTCGGTTACATGGGGCAATTGGTCGACTGGCTATCAACAAGCAACCCAGACACTTTCTTAGCAGACAACGAATCGACATTGATGGGGCTCGGTATTCTGCTGTTGGTTGTGATGCCAATCTTGATCAGTGTTTACTCGCTATTGCTTCACCAAACTTTGCTGGGCAACTACCCAATGTCGATTCGTTGGTTAGCACACCGCTACCTTTTGAAGCAAAGCCTGTCCTTCTATCAAGATGACTTCGCCGGACGTGTCGCGACCAAAGTGATGCAAACCTCGCTTGCAGTGCGCGAAACTGTGACCAAGATGGTCGATGTGTTTGTCTACGTGACGGTTTACTTCACGGCGATGCTGTTCATGCTTGCTGAATCAGATTGGCGCTTGATGGCTCCGATGCTGATTTGGCTATTCGTTTACATCGGTATTCAACTGCACTTCGTGCCAAAGCTAAAAGACGTGTCTTCAGAGCAAGCGGATGCGCGATCGTTAATGACAGGTCGTATTGTCGATAGTTACACCAACATCGCGACGGTGAAATTGTTCTCACACAGTAAAAGAGAAACCGAATACGCCGAAGAAGGCATGGAAGGCTTCCTAGATACTGTGCACCGCCAAATGCGCTTGGTAACCGGCTTCAACATCTGCGTGGAATTCGCTAACTATCTATTGGTGTTCAGCATTGCGGGTATCTCTATCTACCTATGGCTAGATAGCGCAATCACCGTGGGTGCAATCGCGATTGCGGTCAGCTTGGCGCTGCGTATTAACGGCATGTCGAAATGGATCATGTGGGAAATTGGTGGTCTGTTTGAGAACCTTGGTACCGTGATTGACGGCATTAAAACTCTGTCTAAGCCTATTGCTATTGAAGACAAGAAAGACGCGAAGCCTCTGGAGGTTCCACAAGGCGGTATCAACTTCGACAATGTAAGCTTTAACTACGGTGAGAATAAGGGGGTGATCAACAACCTAAACCTCAACATCAAACCGGGTGAAAAAGTGGGCTTGGTTGGCCGTTCAGGTGCAGGTAAATCGACCCTAGTTAACTTACTTTTGCGTTTCCACGATGTAGAAAGTGGCCGCATCCTGATTGATGACCAAGAGATCTCGAGCGTTACTCAAGATTCTCTGCGTAGCAACATTGGTATGGTGACCCAAGATACTTCACTGCTGCACCGTTCGATCAAAGACAACATTCTTTACGGTCGACCAGAGGCATCAGACGAAGAGGTATACGCGGCGACTAAACAGGCACACGCGCATGAGTTTATCGAAACGCTAACCGACCCGTTTGGCAACGTTGGTTACGATGCTCAAGTGGGTGAACGTGGCGTTAAGCTTTCTGGTGGTCAGCGTCAACGTGTGGCTATCTCACGTGTTCTTCTAAAGAATGCTCCATTACTTGTTCTCGATGAAGCAACTTCTGCACTCGATTCTGAGGTAGAGGCAGCGATTCAAGAGAGCTTGATTGAGCTAATGGAAGGCAAAACGGTTATTGCGATTGCACACCGCCTGTCGACCATCGCAGCGATGGATCGCCTGATCGTGCTTGATGCCGGCAATATCGTAGAAGAAGGCACGCACCAAGAGCTGATTAACCAGAATGGTATTTATGCGCAGCTATGGAATCACCAAACCGGTGGCTTCATTGCCGATGACCTTGAGCAAGCTACAAACGCTTAATTTTTGTGCTATTTTAAAAGTGCGATGTGATTCACAGCAATTTGTTTATTAGCGGTAAATTACACATGGCAGAATGTTATGTCGTAATTATATAATGACATTAACACCAAAGACGCCTCGCTTGCGCGTTCTGGAATAAGGCTAGACTTCGGGGGGAGGCTAGCCTTTTTTATGCCTGCTATTTGGCGCTCTTTGCTACCTGTCCAATAAACTTCATCGATCCTTTTGTTTTTTTCTTGGCGTTTTTTTCTTAAAATGCGCGCAATATTCTTTCTAGAGATCAACCATGAACAAAAGTGTCTTAACTAACGTTATCGCGTTAGCGCTGCTTGCTGGCGGCTATGCGACAGCAAACCAATACTTGCTTTATGCAGGCCTATTCGCCTTTTCTGGTGCCATCACCAACTGGCTTGCGATTCACATGTTGTTCGAGAAAGTACCCGGCCTATACGGTTCTGGAGTGATTCCAGCGCGCTTTGAAGAGTTCAAGGCAGCCATCAAGCAACTGATGATGGAGCAATTCTTTACAGAAAGTAACATCGACCGCTTCCTAAGCAGCGAGATGACAGGAAAGTCGCTCAATCTAGAGCCTGTGATTCAGAAGATCGACTTTAACCCTGCATTCGACTCACTGGTGCATGTTATCGAGAACTCTCAGTTTGGCGGTATGTTGGCAATGTTTGGTGGCACAGAAGCACTAGAGCCAATGAAAGCGCCGTTTGTTGAGAAGATGCAAGAATCTGTGATTGAAATCAGCAAGAGTGATTCTGTAAAAAATGCCATCAAAGACGAGCTAGAATCGCCTGCGATGATGGATGAAATCAAAGAAAACATTGAGGCGATCATCGATCAGCGCTTGAATGAACTAACACCTAAGCTGGTTAAAGAGATGGTTCAGACCATGATCAAGAAACACCTTGGTTGGTTGGTCGTTTGGGGCGGTGTATTCGGTGGTGTGATTGGCTTAATCTCTGCGGCCATTACGCTTTAAGGCGAACAAGTTTATCGGGTTGCTCTTTATCTGACGCTCAACAAAAAATGGAAGCTTATTGCTTCCATTTTTTATATCTAAATCACGTTGGTAAGCGAAATTAGGCCACTATTTTAGAGTTGCCAACAACTCAGGGTTCACGCCGAAGCCCTTTTTATGCTCTTCAATCACCACTTCACTACGTGTCTGAATCACACCAGGCAAGGTGCCCAGCTTGGTGGCCATAAACGCTTGGTACGCCTTCATGTCTTTCACTCGAACCTTGATCATGGTGTCAAAGTCACCCGACAGTGAGTAGCACTCTTCCACCTCAGGCATCATTTCCACGGCTTGGGCAAATTTGTCGAAGATCGAAAAGCTAGTCTGATCGAGACGGATATGGATAAAGACTTGAACATCGAGTCCCAGCTTTTCTGAACAAAGCTCAGCATGATAGCCCGTGATGTAGCCCTCTTTCTCCAATCGCTTGAGTCTATCAGAGCAAGGTGACGTCGTAAGGTTGACCTGTTTTGCCAGTTCAACAACAGGTAAACGCCCTTTCATATGCAGAATTCTTAGTATCTCTTTATCGATACGATCGAGCTGATGCTGAGACATAACATTCCTTAAACATTCTAAATTCCGCTCAGTATATTCCATACCAAGTGCAATCGAAGAAAACCTCGCTCACACATTTAAAAACTAAATGCACGGATGATATTCACGCCAAATATAAACACATACAAATAGATAAGAACCCTTATAAATCAAACTCTGGTTATTAACAAATTATTATAGAAATGACCCGATTAACAAATAAGTTGAGCCGGAAACGAAAGAAAGGATATAGGCCAAAGTGAATAATATAATTATCAAAGAGAAAGGATGACTCTATTATGAAAACGCAAGAACTCGCATATAAACCTTACGGTATTGGTTCATGGACACACGTAACGGTATCAAAAGATGTTGCTCAGGCACTAGCAAGTGAATACTCAAACTATGGTTGGGATGTGAAGATTGATGGCGACGCCATTGTTGCCGAGCTAGCACTCAAAGCCGCATAGAAACGCAAAAACCTCCTAAAACGGAGGTTTTTTGATCTAAGTTAGTGAGCGCTTACTGTAAGTTAGGCTAGGCCAACTTGGGGAACAGCACTTCCAGTTTCGCAACGACAATTGCACGTGCGGCAGAAGTGCTGAGTTTCCATATCGTAGTACAGGTTTCCACTAAATAGTTTTGACGTCCATTGCATCATACGGCCAGAAGCTGTCTCGGGCTCTGATTCACAACGTTTCATTATAGACTTATGTAGTGTTGTTTTTTTACATCCTTTGCAATAGAGATCAGGCATACCTTTGTCCTATAGGTCTTTAGTGGTTACTGACAATTGACACATCATGTCCAATTCGGTTCCACAATTCACCGAGCTAATGACAAAAGTGAGCGCCAAGTTCAAAAAATAGCCATTTTTCTATTTTATTTTTTGACATCAAACGCCACCAACAAGACAGACCTTTCATTTCTCGCTCAAGATCCTTCGCTTTCGATTTACATTGTAAACCCCCATTTCAATATCAGAAAACCTCGAATAAACTTAATTTGAAATAAGACAAAGGTCGTACTCACATAAAAAAATAGAGCCACCGAAGTGACTCTATTGTTCATGTCTTTTGCTAATTCATTGGTATTTTTACAATGTAAATTAGTCTAGCTCAACGAGGTTCTTCTCGAACTCAGCGTGTTGCTTCTTAACTTCGTCTTCAGGCTCGCCCGTAATTAGACTCACGATAACGATAGAAAGAGTCGATAGGATGATTCCCGGTACGATTTCGTACACATCGAACCAACCGCCCGTGAACTGTTTCCAAAGTACGATAGTCACACCACCAACCACGATACCCGCGAGAGCGCCGTTACGGTTCATACGAGACCAGTACAGGCTCAATACAATAGCTGGGCCGAATGCAGCACCAAAACCAGCCCATGCGTAAGACACAAGGCCAAGTACTGAACTGTCTGGCGTCATCGCTAGTACAAGTGCAATCAGAGAGATTAGGATAACCGCGAAACGGCCTACACGAACAATCTCTTCTGACGTAGCGTCTTTCTTCAGAACTTGCTTATACAGATCTTCTGCCATTGCAGATGAAGAAACAAGAAGTTGTGAATCCGCAGTACTCATGATTGCCGCTAGGATTGCAGCAAGTAAGATACCTGCGATTACTGGGTGGAACATCGCGTTCACAAGAAGCATGAAGATCTTCTCGCCATCGTCTAGCTTAGGTGCGCCCGAGTTCGTCACGTAGATTAGACCAACAAGACCAACCAGCATTGCACCAATCATAGACAGTGCAGTCCATACCACCGCGATACGACGCGCGGTTGTTAGGTCTTTGTTGCTACGCGTTGCTTTGAAACGAGCCAAGATGTGTGGCTGACCGAAGTAACCTAGACCCCATGCCGCTAGCGAGATGATCGCGATAGCAGAAAGTGGTTCACCTTTCGCATCATTCCATAGCGTTAGAAGCTCTGGGTTAATGTTGTGTAGGTCAGTAGACAGTTGGCCAAGGCCACCGTTCATTGCTGCGATTGGTACAATCAATAGCGCAGCAGACATCAGTAGACCTTGAACCAAGTCAGTCCAAGATACCGCAAGGAAACCACCAAACAGGGTGTACGAAACCACACATACTGTGCCGATAATTACCGCTGTTGTGTAATCTAGGCCGAATACTGTTTCAAACAATTTACCACCTGCTACCAAGCCAGAACTTGTGTAGAAAAGGAAGAATAAAAGGATAAAGAAAGCAGAAATTGTTTGGATCAGCTTAGAATTATCATTGAAACGACGAGATAGGAACTCAGGTAGCGTCAGTGACTCTGTTGTAATGCTGTAAGTACGCAGACGCTTAGCACTGATTAACCAGTTCGCCCAAGTACCAACTAGCAGGCCACCAGCAAGCCAGAATGCTTCAAAACCAGCAGCATAAGCGTAACCCGGTAGACCAAGTAGTAGCCAACCACTCATGTCTGATGCACCAGCAGAAAGTGCAGCAGGCCATGGGCCTAGCGAACGACCACCTAGGAAGTAGTCTGTCGAGCTAGAAGTACGTTTGTAAGCAATAACACCGATTGCCAGCATCATAATTAGATACGCAATGAACGTCGTCGTTATTGCAAAACTGTTTTCTATCATTTGATAGTCCTCATTTGTAAAAAGCCTTCCATACCTAATTCAATGCAAGACACTCACCGTAAAGGCAAGCGAGTGCATTGAGTTAGGTATTGAGGCTCCAAGGCACTATGAGTTAAATCCAAAGATGGTGAAACCAACAATGGAGAAAACAAAAGTGCTTAGAGCCAATGTTACTGAAGGTTAGTGAGCTTCGCTTCCAAGTTCGAGCAAGGTCGCGTTACCGCCCACGGCTGTTATATTTATAGTTCGCGTACGCTCGGTAATGAAACGCAGCGATAAGTGTGGATCGTGAGCAACATGCATTGCTGTCAGATCCGTTTCAGCTACTAAACTGACGATGGCACCGTCACGCTTAGCAAGTTGTAAATTGATAGCTTGAGCCGTTTGTGAGTTACCTACGTAACCTGCGCTACGTACATCGCAAGACAGCAGCTGTTGAGCCGCGTCGTACGAAGCAACCTGCACCAAGTTCGTCGGTAAATTCGCTTGTTTCGCTGCATCAGCGATCAAGGTGTTGAATTGCACGTCATCACTGCACAATTGCACGCTGTTACCCGCTAATAGTGCTGCGGTAATCATCGCGGTTGCTGTTTGCAGTGCTGGCTCTTTGTCTTGGCAATCATCAACAATCACCAAAGCCACACCACGTCCTGCAGCATACAGCTCGTTTGTTTCACCAGTCGGGCCAGCCATTAGGTGCTGCTCAGAAAGCAGCGCAGAGGCTTGCTCTAGGTGATAAGTTGCCACTGCCGCCAAAGACGTAGATTGGCTTTCGATCTCTGATTTGAATGCAAGTACCTGAGCACTCTTATGATCAAAGTCGGTAAGATTCCATTGTTCCCACGCTAACAAAGCATCAGAAAAACCTGTCACTTGATGAACCATGATACTGCTCCTTATGCCTTGTCTTGTGATTGAGAAAAATGAACATCAGTAAAGCGGTATAGGTAGTGAGGACCACCCGCTTTAGGGCCAGTACCCGACAAACCTTGACCGCCGAATGGTTGAACACCAACAACAGCGCCCACTTGGTCACGGTTGATGTAGCAGTTACCCACACGAATGTGTTTCTCGATCCAACGGTAAGTTGTTTCGTTACGGCTGTGGATACCCATAGTTAGACCAAAACCGGTTTGGTTAATTTGGTCTACTACTTGTGTCAACTCACTCGCTTTGAAGCGAACGATATGCAGTACAGGACCAAACTGCTCTTCTTTCAAACAGCTGATGTCATCGATTTCAAATGCACTTGGTGGAACAAAGTCACCATGTTCACAATCCGCTCCTAGAGAAAGTTGAGCCACTTTCTTCTGGGTCTTAGTCATATTTTCTAGGTGCGTCATCAACTTCTGCTTCGCGTTTTGGTCGATAACTGGGCCCACATCCGTTTTATGAAGATGTGGAATACCAACGCTTAGCTCATCCATCGCACCGTGAATTAGTCCAATCACGCGATCTGCAATGTCTTCTTGAATGTAAAGCACACGTAGCGCAGAACAACGTTGACCTGCAGAAGCGAATGCCGAACGAATAACATCACGGACTACCTGTTCAGGCAGTGCGGTACTGTCGACGATCATCGCATTCTGACCACCGGTTTCCGCGATAAACGGAACAGGCTTAGCGTTACGGCTTGCTAGTGACACGTTAATGCGTTGTGCAGTTGGGGTTGACCCCGTGAAGGCAACGCCTGCAATCGCATCGTGGCTAGTTAGCGCACTGCCGATCTCTGCACCACGACCAGGTAGAAGTTGAATCGTGCCAGCAGGGAAGCCCGCTTCATTCATCAGTTCAACCGCGCGAGCCGCAATCAAGCTTGTTTGCTCTGCAGGTTTCGCCACAACCGTGTTACCCGCCACTAGTGCAGCTGTAATTTGGCCAAGGAAGATCGCCAATGGGAAGTTCCAAGGGCTGATACAAACGAATACACCACGACCTTGTCGCGAAGCGATTCGAGTTAGACCATCAAAGCCTTTTAGCTCAAAACCTTGTAGGTTGTTCGCTTGTTTTGCGTAGTAACGACAGAAGTCGACCGCTTCACGCACTTCATCAATGCTGTCGTGAATTGTCTTACCCGCTTCTTGATGACAAATTGCCACCAGCTCAGCCAGGTTTTCTTCCATCAGATCCGCCAGCTTCTCAAGCGCAGCGGCTTTGGTTTCAACCGATGTCGCATTCCAATCAGCAAATGCGGCGTCTGCACCAGTGATCGCTGCGGAAACATGATCAAGGTTTGCAAAAGCCACCTGACCCACGCTAATACGACGATCGTAAGGTGCTGTTACTTGTTCAACATTCTGATCAGCCTTGATCATGCTTTCGGCAAGAGATTCGCCGTTGATCACAGGTCCAGCAGTCCATTGATTGTTCAAAAAGCCTTTTACTTGCTCTTCAAACTGATGCGCTTCGCTCTCGATATCAATGTTCACACCGTATGAGTTCTTACGCTCAGGGAATACCGCTGGCGGCAGAGGAATCTTAGTGTTGTTCAATGTATCGAATGCCAGAAGCATATCGACTGGGTGTTGAGTCAGCTCTGCCACAGGGCAACGAGCATCAACCAGACGGTGTACAAACGAGCTGTTTGCGCCGTTTTCTAGCAAGCGACGTACTAGGTATGGCAGCAGATCTTTATGGCTACCAACCGGTGCGTAAATACGTACCGACTGTTGGTAAGCTTCCATTGCATGGTTGTAAAGTGAATCACCCATGCCGTGTAAGCGTTGGAATTCAAAGTCTTTATGGTCGGTCATTACGGCAATAGCAGAAACCGTGTGAGCATTGTGGCTTGCAAACTGCGGGAAGATATTGCCACGAACGCTTGGGCTCAGTAGGTAACGCGCACACGCAAGGTAAGCTACGTCTGTTGCTTCTTTACGTGTGTAAACTGGGTAATCGGTGAAACCAGCCTGTTGTGACCATTTGATCTCGCTGTCCCAGTACGCGCCTTTCACCAAACGAAGTGGGATTAAGTCACCCTGCTCTTTTGCTAGGCGGTTTAGCCAAACTAGAACCGGTAACGCACGCTTTGAATACGCTTGAATAACCAGACCAAACTTGCCCCAGCCTTTCACTAGCTCGCTGCGATACAGTTTTTCGAATAACTTAAGCGAAAGCTCTAGGCGATCCGCTTCTTCCGCATCAATCGTGATCGCAACATCAAGCTCAATCGCACGGCGCAGTAACTGCTCTAGCGTGTCGCATAGCTCAGTCAATACGCGGTCTTCGTTCGCCACTTCGTAACGAGGATGAAGTGCAGAAAGCTTGATAGACACAGATGGCGCTGGGCTAGATTTTGAAGAGACATAAGTGTCTCGACCTACGGCTTCAATCGCCATTAGGTAATCTTTAAAGTACTTATTTGCGTCAGCTGTGGTCAGTGCTGCTTCACCTAGCATGTCGTATGAGTAGGTAAAGCCTTTGTCACGCATAGACTTACCGTTCTTTTGCGCTTCAGCAATGCTGCGGCCAAGAACAAATTGGTGACCCATCACTTTCATCGCTTGGTGCATCGCTTTACGAATCACAGGCTCAGAAAGCTTGTTCACTAAACGGTTAACCGCTTGTCCAGCACTCTGCTCATTCGATGAAAGTCCAACCACCTTGCCTGTTAGCATTAAGCCCCAAGTCGAAGCGTTAACAAAAACCGAGTCAGAATTCTTTAGGTGAGACTTCCAATCCGCAACGCTTAGCTTGTCGCGAATCAGTGCATCAGCCGTTGCTGAATCAGGAATACGCATCAAGGCTTCCGCCAGACACATCAGCAAGATGCCCTCTTGAGTATCTAAGCTGTATTCAAGCAACAGCGCATCGATCATCTGGATAGAAGTCTTATCCGCACGGATAGCTTCGATCAAAGAAGTCGTTTTGTCTGTGATTTGCTGCTTTTCAGACTCAGAAGGGGTAGCTAGTGGCAGAAGTTGCTCTAGCCATTGGGTTTCATCCACCATATATAATGGTGAGATAAGCGACCATAGATCATCAAGCGACTGCTCGTTGAATTCTGGCTTTAACACATCAGTAGCTGTAAACATGCGTTTTCCTTAATCTCACACCCGAAAAGAGTTCGGGATCTCTACAATGGCTGCAGTGTATTTAGAGTATATAAGGATTACTTGTCAAAAACTCCGAGTTTTTTGCTAAAAACTCGCTTTATTAACAAAACAAACACAAGGTCACATATGAAACTTTAAAATAATATGCCGTTTTGTTTCACTATTTAACAGAAATTTTCTTTTTGTATTGGGATGGAGACATGCCTTGAAGGCGTGAAAATGTGTGGGTAAAAGACGATTGACCGGAGAATCCAGCAAGTTCTGCGACCTGACCAAGGCTTAAATTCCCTTGTTCAATAAGACGTCGAGCACGGTCGATTCGCTTACCTAGTACATACTGGTGAGGAGTAATGCCCATTTGCTCTTTAAACAACATATGGAATTGGCTTTCGCCTAAGAACACGCTACCTGCAAGTTGCGCGACTGAAATCTTACTTGCTAAATGTTGCTCGATGTAACGATCAAGCGCTTCAAGATCGAAGCGCGAATCCTTCACTGACGTTTCAAATGCCGAGATGTGCCTTTGCATTAAGGCGATCACCGTGTCATTGCAGGCTCGGCTTAACAACAGATCATCAGGGCTCGCCTGCATCTCTTGTACCAGCATATGAATAAGCTTTTGAATTTGCGCATCTAATTGGAAATAGACGTTCGAAGACTCGAGCTGATTAATCTTCTCTAGCATCAGCGGGTCGTCGTCACTCGGCACGGGCATGTTAAGCACCAAAATGTCGGACTGACCGACCACACCACCGAAAGCATGATCAGAGCTCGCTGTCACCACACAACCTTGTCCTGGGCCAACAAGATTCCCCTTACCACTCACTTCAAATTCCGCCTGACCTTTTAAACCAATCACCACCTGAGAATAGTGGTGATCGTGGCAATCCATATGCGATGGCAAAGTGATGATCTCAGCAGGACGAGGGCCAGTAAGGCCGAGCGGAGAAAGGTCTAGGTTAGGAAAGGGTAAAGGTTTAGACATGACAGAAAAATACTCGGGTCAACATAGTAAGAATAATACTCTTAAATGCGCATAAGATGAATTTGTAAATGATCATGAGAGTCATTTCCTCACCTTTAGCAAAAGATCATTATCGCGATCGTCTTGATCATGCCTCCGGAAAGATGATCAAGAGTGTACAAACTACGGGCATTGTAAAACCAATCGTTCCGGCGAGTTTAGGGACTTCACAAGCAATCACACAAGCACGAAC
Source organism: Vibrio sp. 10N.247.311.47 (assembly GCF_041467535.1). Taxonomy (NCBI): domain Bacteria; kingdom Pseudomonadati; phylum Pseudomonadota; class Gammaproteobacteria; order Vibrionales; family Vibrionaceae; genus Vibrio; species Vibrio sp. 10N.247.311.47. The sequence continues at coordinate 540 of NZ_JBFSUR010000021.1, read as the reverse complement.
ACGAACACGAACACAAACACGAACACGAACACGAAAAACATTTTACAGGCTTCTACGACATGGTGGGTAATGTATGGGAATGGACAACCGTTCAGAAAGGCCTAGCGAAAGGTGGCGCGTGGAGCTTCTCTCCTGAAGAAGCAAAAGTGTTTAACGAACTGTACGTACCGCCTTCAACGGCAGCGAACTATCTAGGATTCCGAGTAGTACGAGAGCTGTAGGCTCCCAGTCATAGGCTCAGAACCCCAAATATTTACTCTAGGTTCTCAATTATCACATTGAGCAACATTTATAGGGGAATTCCCCCCTTATGCATAAGCACTCCTAGGAGTAGATTCGTCGATAGAGTAGTAAGTCACTCTGGGTATCAAATTGATGCCTCAGTTTAATTTACCTGACCCTCGTAAATTAGACTGAAAATCTTCTACATGTCGACAAGGCATATCTTGTCTTTAGCCAGCCCCTCTTCAGGCTGGCTTTTTTTTGGTTCATCGCGGCTTTCCGGGGAAAGCCGCTTTTATCTTCAAGAAGAAGTAGTCG